>NZ_NFKZ01000007.1:0-82767 GCF_002160635.1 Lactobacillus gallinarum | reverse complement strand
AGTCCTAAGTTTTAGGGCACTACTTAGCAAAGGAAATATAAATCTTATCCAAGTTTATCGGTTGACGCTTTTGTAAAGTTGTCCTTATAGTTTCTAAGCTAGCAAAAGTTTGGGAGTGTACTAAAAAGGTTGAAAGCAGATATTAATAAACGAAGATAAGATAGGAAAATGTGTTCAAATAAAATAAAGTGGATATATTTAACCAATATTTTCTAACATCACCATCTTGATCCATTAAATCTGGTATACTACGTCCTTCTTCATGAGCATGATTATTCATAAAATTAGGATCAGTCGTACCATATAAATTCAGATTGTCACTAAAATGAATCTTAAAACCGTCACCACTTTTTACAGAATCATTAGGAAGTTTGAAAGAATAATTAGCTCTGAGTATATCTCCATTTTCTGGCTCAACATTTTGATTATCTTCAAGTGCTTTTCCTTTTGAATCAGTGATATTTGTCTTTACATCTTCCAATTTATTAGATACATCTTGACCATTAACCTGTTTTGAATCAGTCTTTTCAACTTTAATTGTTTTCAATGCAGATGCAGGCAATGATTCTTTGCTTTTATCCTTTATCCCCTGAAGCCCAACTTCATTCAAGTTAGCAGTTTTCTCTCTTGCGTCTTTATTAACAACTATCTTGCTTGAATTCATTTCACTTTCTGGTGAAACAGAAGTATTAACTTTAACAACATTATCTTGCTATGTATTATCTGCCTTTAAAGTTGAAGTAGCAGTATCTGTTGAGACCTTACCTACTGTTTTTTGGTTTATATTTTGTTTTTCAACTTGAGTAGCGGGTTGGTTGGGAACGTCATCCGCAGCTTGCACTACATTACCACCATTATTTAAATAAAATACTGTTCCAATCAAAACGGAAGCTGCACCGATTGTAAGCTTTCTAATCGAAAACTTATCACTTTTTTTATTCATTTGCTTAAGTTTTTCATCAAAATTATTTTTTGACAACATGATTTAACCTCCCAATACTCAAGTTTTGAATCAATAACAACGTTTATCTTTACAAAATTCATTTTAGTTCTTTTTTTTAACGCACGTCAATTACTCTTTTTACATATCATTTAAAGCTTAGCCTTGTCTTGTGACTTTTGTGTACGCGTATTATATAATATTGTTTTGTTATTTCTGCTTAATTCTGTTTATGCTAAGAACACCATAATTCCAGTGTTTTATTCAATATCATTAAAACTAGCGAGTACGCTATCTTAGCAATCCCTTTAATCATTTCTATTATTCAATAATATTTTTGTTATTTAATAATCAAATAATATATTTTTGCATACAAAAAGCATCAAGTTTTTCAAATCAACTTGATGCTTTTAACTATTTAAAATTAAATTACTATTTTTTCATTATTCCAAATTACTCTTTGGCAATTCAGAATTTTCATTTAATTTCTTCAATTTAGCAGCCTTCTTTTTAGAAAGAAGTGGGAAAGTTAACTTAAATTGGCTTCCTTGTCCTTCAACAGACTCTACACTAATTTCACCATGATAGCTGTCTACAAGTTTATGGGCAATAGACAAGCCTAAGCCATTGCCGCCCTTTTCACGAGTTCTTGCCTTATCCACTCGGTAAAAACGATTAAAGATTTTCTTTTGATCTTCCTTAGAAATACCTTCACCAAAGTCTTGAACAATAATGTTAACTTCTTTTTTGGTTAACCCAGCAGAAACATTAATTTGCTTAAGATCGGTGGAATATTTAATCGCATTATCAATTAAAATCACTAGTAATTGTTCTAAATGACCGTGATATATTTGAATTTCGGTACCTTGAGGTAAATCATCCTCGTCAAGTCTAATTTCAAAATCAGGATGAACCATGGCTAGATCTGCGACTACTCGCTTAACTGTATCATAAACATTTGTTACTTCATGTGGATATTGTACATCAATTTGTTCAGCCCTAGTTAAATCAAGCATTTCTTGAATCAGATGTTTCATCCGGTCAGCTTCTTGTAAGGAGGCCTTAATTGATTCATCTAAAATCTGTGGATCATCTTTACCCCAACGTTCAAGCATATTCAAATGCCCTTCGATTACAGCCACAGGTGTGCGCAATTCATGCGAAACATCCCCTACAAACTGCTTCTGCTGTTCAATGTAGCTCTGCATTCTATCCAACATTTGATTAATCGAAGTGGCCAAATCTTCTAATTCATCATCACGATTTAATTCTTTAATTCGTGCTCCACTATTAGGATCCGCGTTAACTTCCTGAGCAACTTTAGACATCCGTTTAATCGGCTTAACAACATTGAATACCAAAATATATGAAGTCACTACAAACACAACAATCGCAATTATTGATATTACAACCATTGAACGCAATAAGTTCTTCATCAAACTATTGTAATATGTCATATTGTTAGAAACTACAATATATCCTGTCAACTTATTGTTTACGGATGAATAAACTTTTTGATAAGTCAATAAAATTTGATGACCATTGCGTTTAATTATTTCATTTTTCTCTACTTCTTTAAACGGTTTGAATTTTGGTGTCACGTTTCCATTAGTAAAAACAATCTCACCATGTTTATTATAAACAGCCGCATTAATATCAGGATTAGAAATAGAAGCAATCAAATTATCGCTAAACGCATTATTAGTGGTGTTTTTATCGCTAATGGCTGGCCCACCCTTTAGAATTCGTCTAGTAGCCGGAGAAAGAGATGGTATTACGTTAGATATCTGCAATTCATCTGGAATTGAACTTAACGTCCTATCTAGCGTAGTCACTACATTGCGCGATGTCTCTTGCTGCTGATCTAATGATTGCTGACTAACAATTTGATAAACAACGACTGAAAATATGACAAAAGAGACCGTAATCGTTAAAGCAACGATACTTACCCATCGCACAATTAACGATGAATGCTTGGTCTCTTCATTTTTATTCTTGGTCATCATCTTCATCTCTTACCATATAACCGGTACCACGAACCGTCTTAATGTAAGATGGTTGTCCTGGAACATCGATCTTATTGCGCAAGTAACGAACATAAACTTCTACAACGTTAGTTTCAATATTAGATTCTGGACCCCAAATCTTATTTAGCAATTGATCACGACTAACAACGTTATTCTTATTCTCAATTAAAGTCATTAATAAGTTGTATTCGCGCTTAGTTAAATCGATTGCCTTGCCATCTCCGCGGTGAACAATACGATTAGCAGTTTCAATTGTTAAATTCTTAAATTTCACAGTCTTTTGCTTAGCTACAGTAACCTTAGAAGCATCTTTTTCAATCTTTACTCGGCGCAAAACAGCACGTAAACGAGCAAGAAGTTCCTCAATTGCAAATGGCTTAACAATATAATCATCTGCACCATGATCCAAACCTGAAACGCGATCAATAACAGAATCACGTGCGGTCATCATAATAATAGGCGTAGTCTTCACCTGACGAACACGACGAGCAATTTCTAATCCATTCAGGTCCGGCAACATTAAGTCAAGCAGGATTGCATCAAAATCTTGATTAAGGGCATCTTCTAGTCCCTTACGACCATTGTTTTCTACTACAGTTTCATAATTCTCGTGTTGTAATTCCAACTCCACAAAACGAGCTAAATTTTTTTCATCTTCAATAATTAGAATTTTTGCCATGTTAATTCAATTCCTCATCGATCAATTTAGTTCTCTAAATACTAACAAATATATTAAAAAATGTCTTTATAATTAAAGGATACTTTAAAAGTGCCCTCAAAACAAGATAAAAAAACAATCAAAGCCAAAATTCTTTGATCGTTCTTAGTCAATTAGATAATCTTACTTTTTCTTATTATTCTCATTATTATCAAATAAAACCTTTAATTTGGCAAATGCAGGATTTACTTGATTTTTCTTTCCTTCTTCAAATGCTGATTCAGAAACTACTTCCCAGCCTTTACCTTCAGGATAGATATCCTTTTCCTTTTCTTCAGGAGTTAAAATTGTGGTCGGAATATTAAGTAACATATTATCTTCAATTGCTGTCTGTAAATCAATTACATCATTTTCAATTTTAACAATTGTATCATTATCTTCAAGTTCTTCTTTAGTTGGTTTTCGATCAAGATAATTTTCTGTAAAAGTAAAATCTTCATGGTATTTAACAGGCTGCAAGCTTCGACTTGATGGAACCACTAAATCAGCAGTAACATGAAAATTTCCAGTTACAAAGGGCTCTTGATAAAACAAATCTCCAGAAACATATACGTTTTTGGCATCAATTAAAAGATCCTTGCTTCTTTTGAAAAATTCTGGTCGCATTTCTACATCACGTTCAATATGTGTTAACGGCTCAGAACTATTTCTTATTCTAGAAAAACTAAGTTCTAACATATTACACCTCAATTGGTCGTTGACCAAAGTTTTGATCAACACCCATTATTTGTTCAAATAAACGATCTGTTCTAACTTGCAATGCAAGTGAACCGCTTTTAGCACTTCGCTTATCTACTTTAGAAATAATTTCAGTTTGAAAATCTTTTCGATTTTTCTTCAAATATTGACGTCCAATTTTACTAAATCCTAATAACATTAAGGATTCTTGATTGAAACTAGCAATCATATCATCTTGAGTAACATTTAAAAGCGTATAAAGGCTTAATCTACGCAAACGAGAATAAGTGTATCGTTTAGACTTGATCCTACGTAAAAATTCTGTGAAATCACGAGATAAATGAATTTCTTGTTTCATTTTATACTCTAAGCCTTCACTCATTTGATAAATTTGTCTTAAATCCTCAATTGAAGAAGATTCGATCCGATATTTTAAAAACGGATACAATAAATTCCAATTAGGATAAACTTGTTGCTTGCTCAGTTCAATTGCTTCGGCTTTAGGCATCCAGTATTTTAAATTACTCGTATCCTCACCATGGAGCAGTAAATTTCTAATAGCACTTGCGCTTTGGACTACGCCATTTCTTTGCAGAAGATCATCATGTCCCGCTCCAATTCGGTTAACAGGATGTAACTTCAGTGGTGAACCTAAATTATGATTTGCAACTGCATAGGCCAAACCCAAAATTGCATTAGGCTGATTAACCTCATGTCCTACCTCACGAGCTACCATCTGATTATACTGGGTTGAATAAGTCTGGCTGTAATCCTTAAAATCCATATGATTCTGGGGGATTTCAGCAATTCTACTGCCCAAATATGCAAAATTAAGGTTAGCATCTTCAACGCCGAAAACAAGATCAGTCACGCCTAATTTAGCTAATTGTTCAATATTGCCTAATGAAAATAAGTCTGCCGGTTCAACAGCGGTTGAAAAAGGCGTCTCAAAGACTAAATCTGCACCTGATTGAAGTGCTGCTTTAGCCCGTTGCCACTTACTCATAATCGCCATTTCTCCACGCTGCACATAATTACCAGACATCAAAACTACAATTGGATCATTCCCAGCAATTAACCGTGCTTGATTTAGCAAGAATTCATGACCACTATGAAAAGGATTAAATTCTGCAATAATCCCGACAACGCTCATTTTTATTAATCTTCCTTTAATTCAACTTGCTTACCATTAGCCCATAATTTTTCAAGATTATAAAATTCACGAGCTTCTTTGGTAAAGACATTAACTACTACATCGCCTAAATCAAGCAAAAGCCAATTCGAATCTCTAGTACCTTCAATACGGTAGTCACTATATTCATTTTCATGTGCTGCTTCTACAATTGAGTTAACAATAGCATGAAGTTGACGATTAGAACCAGCACTGGTAATTACATAATAATCAGCTAAAATACTAATACCGCGCATATCATAAGCTTCGGTATCTTCACCATGACGATCACTAATTGCTTTAGTTGTAAAATCTAAAATTTCTTGACTAGTCAAATTTTTTCTCCTTTATAAAACTATTTTGTACTCCAAACGTTATAAGCTTTTAAAGTACGTGGATAAACTTTATTTCTTTGTTCAATTAAAAAACTTAAAGTATGAGCCAGTTGGTAACCTACTCCCTTATCTAAATTGGCATAGGTTATTTTTCTAGCTTCGTCAACACCTGGGAAATCACGGCCAGGCTCGATAAAATCCGCCATAAACACAATTTTGTCTAAGGTGGTCATTTCTACATCCCCAGTAGTATGACGGCGAATAGCAGTCAAAATCTCAGGATCTCGAATTTTCAAATCACGTTCTACAAAATATGTTCCAACGATTCCGTGCCAAATAGCGCGATTCCAATTAAGTAAATCTGGATCAAAATCTTGCTCTTTAATTACTTTAACATATTCTTCTACAGGCACTTGCTTTGCATAATCATGAACAAAACCTGCAAGTGCTGCTTTATCTTCATCATAACCATTCAATTTGGCTAATTTACGTGAAGTCTCACTAACTCGAACGCAATGCTGAAATCTTTTATCATCCATATTTGCCTTTTCCTTAGCAATAATTTCAGCGCTTGTTAATGGTGAATATGTCTTTTTAAAAATTAGTTTCGTCAAGATAAAGCCCCTTTTCCACAATATATTTTCTAACTGCTTCAGGCACTAAATATCTAATTGAAGTTCCAGTAGCTACAGAACGACGAATAGCAGTCGAGCTTAATTGAATATCGGGTGCATCTACCCAGATCATTGGATACTGCGGATCTTGCGGATAACCTGGGCGACGAATACCAACCAAGGTAACTAACTTAGCTAAAGTAGATGCTTCTTTCCAAGTATGGAAACTGTTTACCTGATCGCTACCCATGATTAAATAATAATTATTTTGAGGTGCTTTTTCTTTTAGATAACGCATTGTATCTACAGTATATGAAACACCTCCGCGGAATAACTCCAACAGCTTCACTCTAAATTTAGGATTATCCTTGGTTGCTAAATCAAGCATAGTTGCTCGATCTTGGGCTGAAGTTAGCGGTGCATTTTTATGTGGCGGAATATTATCTGGAATAAACCAAACTTCATCTAAACGCAATTTAGTCATTGCTTGTTCTGCAGCTACCAAATGGGCAATATGGACTGGATTAAAAGTACCACCCATAATTCCAATTTGCCGGCCTCTGCCCTTTTCCTGTTCTAATTCAGCTTTTTCTTCAACAGTTGGTGCTTCTTTTTCAATACATTTTGGATTAACCATACGCAAACCTCTAAATTAATGCACGACGAATACCCAAGCCAATACCATCTGGCGTATATGTCTTAACTAAACAGCCCTTTGGCACAGTTACAAAACCAATGCCTCCAAATAATAGGTCACTCTTAAATTCCGTTTTAAATTCTTTTCCCTTAAGTGGTGCCATTTTATCATCTGGAGATGGAGGTGCTAATATTTCGCCCTTATGTTTTTCATAAAACGCATCTGCATTGGCAGTTTTTGTTCGATGAACATACATGTTACGTGCTACATAAACTGTAAAACTAGTTGATTCACCTTTAAGGTAATCAATTCTACCTAATCCAGCCAAAAACAGAGTATTCCCTGGCAAAAGTTGGTAAGTAGCTGGCTTTAACGGTTTCTTAGGTGAGATCAATTCCAAATCCTTAGCATCTAGATGAGTGGCTAGTTGATTGTCTGTCATAATTCCTGGCGTATCAATCAAAAAATGTCCATTTTCAAGCGGAATTTCAATTTGATCTAAAGTAGTACCTGGAAAACGTGACGTTGTGATCAGATTTTGAATATCACCCATCATGTCAATGATTGCATTGATTAAAGTTGACTTACCGACATTAGTTGTTCCTACAAAGTAGACATCTTTATCTTGAGATTGGTCATTAATATATGAAATCAAACTTTCTAAATTTAATTTCTTTTTAGCAGAAACTAAGAAAATATCTTTAGGATAAAGCCCCATGCGATTAGCTTCTTGTCTCATCCAATCTTTAATTTTGCTTTGCTTAGAATTCTTAGGAAAAAGATCAAATTTATTTCCAACAAGAATAAAATCATTATTCCCTACAAAACGCTTTAAAGATGATAACAAAGAATTAGAAAAGTCGAATAGATCAACCACATTGACAATCAAAGCTTTTTTCTCAGCTAAAGAATTGAGCAAAGCCAAAAAGTCATCATTGTTTAAATCTACTGGCATAATTTCATTATAGTGACGTAATTTAAAACAACGTTGACAATAAACATCTGTATTTTCTTCATTTTTTGCTTTTTCAAGAGCGCTCTTTGGCAAATAACCCGCCTTTTGTGGATCATCAGACTGAAGAACTGCCCCACAGCCTATACAAATAATATCCTCATCCATTTTGCAAATTCTCCTTAAAGGTTACTCGATGTGATAAACCAAGAAAGAAAAAGATAATCTTTTCAAAAAAGCGATTAATTCGCGTATTCCATTTATCAGTTTCAACCAATGGTTTTACTAAAACAGTTTCTACTCCTGCTAAATTCCCGGCTTGCATATCAGTAATCAGCTGGTCACCAACCATCATTACTTGATCTTTAGCTAATTTCATCTCTTCGCGTTTACGCGTGATCGCAAAAGGTAACGGTTTGCGAGATTCAGAAACAAAATCAATATGATATGGATTTAATACCTTACCAACTCTTTCAGCATTATTATTGGAA
Organism: Lactobacillus gallinarum; assembly: GCF_002160635.1. Classification (NCBI taxonomy): domain Bacteria; kingdom Bacillati; phylum Bacillota; class Bacilli; order Lactobacillales; family Lactobacillaceae; genus Lactobacillus; species Lactobacillus gallinarum. Next base: position 74,204 of record NZ_NFKZ01000007.1, on the reverse strand, counting down.
ATAACTACCAATTTAATATTAGCTTTAGCAAGTTTTTTATTAAAATTATCCATCTCTTTAGCAGTTTCAAACTTATTCCATGCAAGCAATGTATTATCTAAATCTGAAAAAACTGCTTTTATTCCCATTTCATTCAACTTGACGGGGTCCAAATTATAAATTGTATTTATTGTATATTTTGGTCTAAATAACATAAAAACTCTCCATTTTTTCTCATTCTCTATAATATCAAAAATGGAGTTGCATTAGAAATTTTTGTCTTAGAATATTTGCAAAATCATAAAAAATAAGGACCAGGAATATCTCCTGATCCTTATTCATAGTCATATTAGTTCAATGCCTTCTTAGCAGTTTCTGCTAATTGTGCAAAAGTCTTTGAATCGTTGTAAGCAATATCAGCTAACATCTTACGGTTCATGTCAACACCGGCTAACTTCAAGCCGTGCATTAACTTAGAATATGAAATATCATTTTGTCTTGCAGCTGCGTTAATACGAGCAATCCATAACTTTCTGAATTCGCTCTTACGTCTTCTACGGTCGCGGAATGCGTACTTGTATGAAACAAATAATTGAGTACTTGCGGCCTTAAATTGCATGTGCTTTGCGCCACGGTAACCCTTGGCAAGCTTCATGATCTTCTTACGACGTTGACGTGTTACAGTTCCACCTTTAACTCTTGGCATTTAAAATTCCTCCTACTATAGTCAGTTATTAAAGAACTAATAATTAGTGCATTTGAGCAAGCATTTGCTTAATACGCTTCATGTCGCTACGTGAAACCATAGCAGCCTTTCTCAAGTGACGACGTTGCTTCTTAGTCTTACCGTGGAAACGGTGACCAGTAAATGCGTGGTGACGCTTCAAGCCACCATTTGCAGTTCTCTTAAAACGCTTAGCAGAAGCGCGGTGTGTTTTCATCTTTGGCATATTTCTATTTCCTCCAATTAACTACTTTTTCTTTTTGTCCTTATCACTCTTAGGTGCTAACATCAAGAACATTGAACGGCCTTCCATCTTAGGCTTACTGATAACATTAGCAATATCTGAAGTTGCTTCAGCCATCTTTTCAAGAACTTGTTGACCTAATTCCTTGTGAGTGATGGCACGACCTCTAAAACGAATTGATACACGAACTTTAGCTCCTTCTTTAGAAACGAACTTACGAACATGCTTCAATTTAGTTTCGAAGTCGTTGCCTTCAATAGTTGGACTCAAACGAATTTCTTTGACACTAACTGTCTTGGACTTTTTACGGGATTCTTTAAGTTTCTTCTGTTGTTCGAAACGATATTTACCGTAGTCCATGATACGTGCTACAGGTGGTTTAGCATTAGGTGAAATAAGAACTAAATCTAAGCCAGCATCACTTGCTTTATGCAAAGCTTCATTCTTAGATACAACACCAACTTGCTGACCATCTTCATCAATTAAACGAACTTCGCGTGCACGAATTCTTTCGTTTAAGATTAAACTTTTTGGTATGATTATTCACCTCCGTGTTAATTTGAGGACAAGAAAAAGGCGGGATAAGAATCACCCGCCTTTAATCAACAGAAATTATCGATCAGCCCAGAGGTTAACTTAACTTAGGCGAGAAGCGGGAGCTTCTTCTTGTTCTCAACTAGGTGTATTATACGCGTTTAAACCAGCTGCGTCAATACATGATGTGCAATTATTTAGTTGCATCAAAAACATAATTATCAGGATAAAATTGCATCCGATATGCACGATATACATATGTCATATCTTTAGCACTATTAGTAATAGTCAAATTAAAGACTTGATTTCCATAGGCATCAACTTCAATTATATTGCTTTCTTTACCCTTATTTTTAAAACCAAAATTAATCAAAGTATTACCATTATTCAAGCGTTGTGCATAACCAATAACTTCGGTAAAGTTTTGTTTACCTAAATTCTTGCCATAACTCCAGACTTGTTTAATGGTCTTTTTCTTAGTATCAATTTGATATTCCGTAGCAGCAGAAAACTTGCTACTTTGCGTCTTATCACCGTTAGTAACAGCAATATTGTTATCGTAAAGCAGAACATTTAGTTTATTATTTTCTTCATTAAGAATATATACACCATGTTGTCCACCAGGATATTTAGTACCCGAACTTGGCTTTAACAAATACTTACGAAATGAACTAGGCCATTGACTTTCAGGTTTACTTGAAAAAATCCAATTAATTTTATTTGTTTGATAATTCATTGACCAGATCATATCTTGATTGCGGGCAGACAATAAAATGTTCCCCGTTTTATCATCATAACTAATCGTATTAATATGAAGCCAATCCATCAATCCTAAACCACTGCTAGTATTATCATTTGCTTTGATCTTGCTATTTTTATACATTGACTCAGGAAAAATCTTCTTAAAGTCGATTACCTTTACAATTTTTCCAGTATTAGGGTCAAGTTCAGCAATTGTATCTTCTACATATTTACTACCATCATGAACTGTTAATAACCAATTTCCGTTAGACATTTCTACTACATCATGATGTACTAGTGATACTCCTTCTCCAGAATAACTTTTACCTAATGTTTTATCGAAACTAAATTGACGATATACTCGCCCTAAATAGTCAGTTTCGACTAACATATTGTATTGTTCATCCCCAGATTTGATTTTATTGAACAATAAAATATGTCCATTATCTAACTGCTCAAAAATATGTTGATTCCAACGTAAATAATACCAACGTACTTCCCCATCACCATCAACCGCAAAAGTTTGTTTAGTACTTCTATTTAAAACAGTTAACTCATTTGAACCCAAATTCATCTTACTTTTATCATTGACAGTAACTTTAATTGGAAATTTACTAATCCAACTAGGTAATTTACTTGTTTTTATCTTGACTACCTTTACTTGTTTTTTACCTGCTTGATCAGTCATAGTAACTTCAACCGAATTATCATAACCAGCATAAAGACCAACTATTGGCACTTGATGATCAGCTTGATAGCCCTTTACTTTATTTTCAATTGTCGTATTTTCAGTTTTTCCTATTACTCGATAACTAATTTTAGCTGGCTTATCAGTATGAAAGACCATTAATGCCGTTAGCGGTGAATTTTCATACGGATTCACTTTAATATAAGGATTTTCCCAGGTATAATGCTGCTGTTTTACAATATTTGCATATTTAGCTGTTAATTTATCGTTATCTGAATTAGCTACCTTTTTGACACCTAAATTTTTAATAATTTGGCTGTCACTTAATTTAGTTTTTTGGGCATTAGTATTTTTCTTCTCTGCTGTTACAGTTTCAACTTGCTTATCATATAGCATCATAGCAGGCTCAATTAACATTAATGTCCCTAATGCTAATAAAAGCACAACCTTATTACTTTTCACAGAAATTCTCCTTTTTATAATAAAACAAACTTTACAAAATTTATTTTAGTATCAAGATATTTCACAATAAAAGTAATATGCTATATGCTTTCTAATTTTTAATATTTTCTTGAACAAATTCCACTAAATTAATATTTGGATATTTATCTTTTATTTGTCTTACTAAGGCGTTTTTTCTCTTCTTAGATAGCGGCTTTTTTAACTCTATCAAAGTAATTTGCTTATTTTTATTATCACTAACTGCAGTAACAGAAGATATTGCAGAGGACAGTTTACGAATTTCTTGATTACGTTTTTCTTGTTCTTGTTGACGTTTTTCATCAGCTTGTTCTTGTTCATGCTGACGCTGATTAATAATATTATTTACTTGTCGATCTAATTGATTTTCTGCATTGGGATTAACCTGAGCTACTTGTACAATATTCAGTGAATAGCCTTTCAGGTCATATTTTGTTAAGTTTGCTTTAGCCACTTGAATTTTCTTAGCATTAATTTTATTACCTGAAACTGTAAGATTAATTATTTTTCCTTGCGTATCGACATTTTCTTTAATTAGATTAACATTGCCTAACTCATTAACAACAAGATTTTGAACATTTTGATCTACTAGAGTTTTATTCACCATCTGATTAGCTGATAAGATACTAGGAATAATTAAAATAATTACTACTAAAATTATCGCAAACTCTTTAAAGGTTGGCTTGCGTAAGAAAAACAACTTAGATTGCTTAGTAGAATAACTTAGCCATTTCATAATTTTTACACCCAAAAAAGCAGTCAAAATTATGAAAACACAATTAATCAAAAACAAATAACTTGATCCTAAAAAATATTTAAGATTGCCTGCTGCAATTGAATACCCTATCGTACAAGCTGGTGGCATTAAGGCTGTTGCAATCGCTACACCAGGTACGATATTATTTGCTTCTTTTTTACGTGCACCGATTATTCCAGCAACTCCTCCAAAAAACGCAATCATTACATCCCAAATCGTTGGTGAAGTTCGTGCAATAATTTCTTGGCTAGCATAAGTCAAAGGAGAAAAATGAAAATAAATTGTAGATGCAGCTAAACTAATAATAATTTCTGCTAATAATGAAATCGTTCCTTTACGCAGCAAAGTAACATCATATAAAGCAAGGCCTGTGCCAATTGCTAGCAGCGGTCCCATCAAAGGTGAAATTAACATTGCACCAATAATAGTAGCTGTTGAATTAACATTTAATCCAACACTTGCAATAAAAATTGCGCAAGTCAGAACAATCAAACTTTCAATATTCAAAGTTCCATCTGCACTAATCTTAGATAAAAATTGAGAAGTTAAATAATTTTTTCGCTGGCGTATTATCATCTTATTTAGTCTAATCCTCATGAAAAAAGCACTGAATTAAGATTTCAGTGCAAAATATAAAAATATGATTGAATAATCAATAAAATTATTATAACCTATTTGACTAATTTTTTGCTCTTATAGCAATAATATAAAAATGAATTATCTGCTCCATTTCCTACTCTCAGTGCATCTACTTTATCATTATTACTTTTATCTTTTTTCTTTATAGCAACATAAGTGTGTCCTGAATCTGCTCTATCGCTAGATAGCCAGCCATTAGCAGCAAAACCTGGTGTTTTATGAAATTTGAAATCAGTAGCTTCATACTGAGAAGTACCAACCTTTTGAGCTAATTTATATCCTGATTTCTTATCAGCCTTAGCTAATTTTTTAGTCCACTTAATTGCTTTATTACTGCTCAACATTTTATACAATTTGATTTTATTAAATGTATGCGTTGTGATTTTAAGCTTCTTGATTTCGCCTTCATGCTTATAGTACCATGTTCCGCGAGTTTTCTTTGGCGTAGTAAATAAGTTCTTAGCTCCCCAGGATGCAGCATCCACTCTATTTTGACCCATTACAATAATAGCTAACATAAATAGCGCAGTTGTCATAAATATAATGAGTTTATTTTTCACGTTTATCACCTTCCCTTATATAACTGCTATTTTCATTATTTCATTAAAATATTTCATAAAAGTTAAAGGCGATTACATTTTTTTTACTTCTTACTTACAAACGTAAAAAATCAATTACATTAGTTTTACCAACAAAAAAACGTATGCAATAAAGCCGTCTTAATTAGACCTAGCATAGCATACGTTTTTTATTTTATTTTTTAATTATATTAATTAATTTTCTCTTGAGTATGACTTAACATCAGCATCAATTTCGTTAATGAAGTCATCAAGACTCTTAGAAATTTCTTCGTCGGTACCGTAACGACGTACGTTAACCTTACCTGACTTCATTTCTTCATCACCTAATACCAAAGTGTAAGGTACCTTTTGGGTTTGTGATTCACGAATCTTGTAACCCATCTTTTCGTTTCTGTCATCAACTTCTACTCTGAAGCCACGCTTAGCAAGTTCTGCACGAACCTTTTCAGCGTATTCGCCGTGAGCTTCGTTGTTAACTGGAATAATTTCAGCTTGAACTGGAGCAAGCCAAGTTGGGAATGCACCCTTGTAAATTTCAGTTAAGTAAGCAATGAATCTTTCCATAGTACCAACAATACCACGGTGAATCATAACTGGACGGTGTTCTTCACCATCTTTACCTACATAAGTCAAACCGAAACGATCTGGAAGCATGAAGTCAAGTTGGATAGTTGACATAGTTTCATCGTTACCCAAAGCAGTCTTAGTTTGAATATCAAGCTTTGGACCGTAGAATGCAGCTTCACCTTCAGCTTCAACGTAGTCAAGGCCAAGATCATCCATAGCACCTTTAAGCATCTTTTGTGACTTTTCCCACATTTCGTCATTTGCAAAGTACTTGTCAGTGTTCTTTGGATCACGGTATGAAAGTCTGAAGTAGTAATCAGTAATATCGAAGTCCTTGTATACGTCCATGATCAACTTCAAGATCTTAGCAAATTCAGTTTGAACTTGATCAAGTGCTACGAATGTGTGACCATCGTTCAAAGTCATTTCACGTACACGTTGAAGACCTGACAAAGCACCTGATTTTTCGTATCTGTGCATCATACCAAGTTCTGCAACACGAAGTGGAAGATCACGGTATGAACGAATGTGGTGCTTAAAGATTTGAATATGTGAAGGACAGTTCATTGGACGAAGTTCAAGCATTTCGCCATCACCCATGTCCATTGGTGGGAACATGTCATCACGGTAGTGTGCCCAGTGACCTGAAGTCTTGTAAGCATCAAGGTTCATAAGTACTGGAGTGTAAACGTGTTGGTAACCGTCAGCTACTTCACGGTCAATGATGTAGCGTTCAACAACACGACGAATAGTAGCACCCTTTGGCATCCAGTAAGGAAGACCTGCACCAACCTTAGGGTCAACGAAGAAGAGGTCAAGGTCACGACCGATAGTTCTGTGGTCACGTTCCTTAATTTCTTGACGGCGCTTAAGATCAGCCTTTAAATCAGCTTCCTTAAAGAATGCAGTACCAAAGATTCTTTGAAGCATTGGGTTTGATGACTTACCTAACCAGTAAGCACCAGCTACTGACAATAACTTAAATTGCTTAATCTTGCCAGTGTTTGGAAGTAAAGCATCAAAACCAAAGTCAACGAAATCGCCAAGCTTGTAAGCATCAACAGTATCGCCTTCAACCTTAGCAAGAAGTTCGCTCTTGAACTTATCATTCTTGTAAAGGTCTTCAAGTTCTGATTTAGCAATTTGAACGTGTTCAACCTTTTCACCGTTCTTAATTACCTTTTGCATAGCTTTTTCAAACTTTGGTAACTCACCAACTTTAATTTGGTCATCTTTATCGGTGTCAACGTAGAAACCACCTTCATCGGCAACATGTTCACCTAAACGAAGTTCAGGATATTCACGCTTAGCTACAGCTTCAAATACAAAAGCAGCAGTAGCACGTAAAACATCTAAGCCCTCTTCATCTTTATCAGTAATAATAGCAACTTCGCTATCACTATCAAGCTTGAAGTCAAGTGGCTTAATTTCACCATTAACCTTACCAGCAACAGCAGCTTTACCAAGTGAAGTTGCAATGTTGTGAGCTAAGTCAGCAATAGTTAAACTTTCTTCAAAAACTTTCTTTGAGCCATCAGGCAAAGTGATTGAAAAACTCATATTTTCCTCCAGAAAAAATATAATAAAAAAAGTCCCAGTGCGAGAATGCACTGGGACGTTAATTAGCGTGGTTCCACCCAAAATTCAGGTTAGCGTAATCTAACCTCTTTACGGATTGATAAAGGCATCCAACCTAATATTAATAACTTTGGGAATAAGCGATTGGGGTAACTTTCTAATGAAGAACTTCCAGAACAAGGTTCTTCTCTCTGAATCGAAAGCTATCATGTCTCGCTTAATTAACTCTCATTATACGCACGAAACTTTTAGATGCAAGACCTTTTTTAAAATTAATGCAAAGAATTTCTTCGATCGGGTCCAGAAACCACAACTTCTTTAGCTAAAAAACGTACTCGCTGCATAAGTCTCCTAGCCTTTACTGGATCAGTCGCATTACGTGTTTCTTCAAAATGAGATTCTAATGCTTCCATATCAAGATTAGATGAGAAAAATGTTGGTAAAACATTATCCATCCGAGCTTGTAAAATTACACCCAATACGTCATCTCGTGACCATTGACTAAGACTCTCAGCACCAATATCATCTAAAATCAATAAATCACATTCAGACAAACGGCGAATTTCACTTTGCAAACTATTGTCGTCAAAATGACTTGCTAATCCGGCTATAAAAGTTGGCACATGCAAGAACACAACATTTTTATTCATGTTCGTGACCACATAATTAGCTAATCCCGCTAAAATATATGTCTTACCAACACCAAAATCACCTGACAAATATAGTCCCTGAATATGCGGATTTTGCTTATATTTTCTTAAAAAGTCGTAGATCAAAGTTAAAACTTGTTTACGATCATCATTTACATCAATTTCACTCAAACTCACATCATGAAGACGAGTCGGAACATCGATTAGTTGTAATCTTCGCTCGGCAGCTTGCTTGCGATCTTGAGCTAATTTTGCCTTAGTTGGCACATACCGAATATCAATTACTTTACCATTCAAAAATAATTGGGGAGCATACCCTGCCATCACCTTACTCGCAGTATGCTTTTGAGAATAATACTCATACAAGTTAGATATACTATTTCGAATCATCTTTTGATCAATTTTATCTGCATTTGCATGAATAAATGACTGCACATCAGGATCACGCAAGGCTTGTTCTATCAAAGATTGTTCATCACCCAGATTACGCTCTTTTACAATCTTTTTAATTACATTGCCAATTGGCTCCATTTTTTCACCTACTTCCAATTATCTTTGAATCCTATTTATTATTTAAATCTTTAAATAAATTCTTCAATTGCTCGGTAGAAATGCCAGCATCCCTATCAGCCTTTTTCTTACTCCAATCAGTGCCTTTTTCGACTCGCTTTTGATAAGTTCGAACAAATTTTTTCTTACCAAAGCTATTGCGCCGCTTTTTCACATATTGCAAAGCCTGTACGGCTGTAGCCACGCCATGTTGCAGCCAGTCATTGGCAATCTTATAAGCCAAATTAGAACTAACTACTGTGTCATAAGTAAGACATGTATAGGTCAAAATGTTGATTAAGTCTTCAGGCAACCCATACTGGGTGTGCAAATTATTAATAATCTGCTTCTCATTGGCACTAGTTATACCGCCTTTTTGCGTTTTTATTTTATACAAAAATTCAGCGGGTGAACTCTCATTAGCTGCTTTTAACAGCTTTTTATCATGGTCATCCATATCTTTAATCACAGCTAATGCCTTTTTTTGCCCTTCATTTAACTGCTTTTGTACATTTTCTCTAGTATTAGCCCTCTTATAATTTTCCGCTAAAGTATTGCTAATGTCATGCATATTTAAGCTATATGAGCCATGAAGACATGGCAAGCTTTCATCCACAAATTCTTTTTCTGATAAGCCATACGTTTGGATTAAACCACGAATTTGATCTTTATTAAGGTCAATTTCACTAGCTGGAATTTGATAGCGATTATACTCCTGCTTGATAAAATCCCAATCAATACTATCGTGATCATTCACCTTGGCAGTTTCAACTTCATGAATCTTATTTTCTTGTGCGGCTTGAACCACATCACTAGACGGAGTGATTGCTTCATCCCCAGGTAAACGAAAAACATCAAAAAAGTTTGCTGACACGTCTTTAGCATTTTTAATAGGTTTTTCTCTTAATTTTGCTTCTTGAGCAAAAGCATGACTTAAATCATGAAAGGTTGATACACCAACCTTTTCTTTTAATAAACTAGCTAAAAGTGGCGTCGCAAAAAATTTGTCTGCAGCTGGAACTTGCAGCAATTTAAAAACTAAAACATTATTGAATACATTATTAGACAAAAGTGTTTGGACTAATCCCACAGCCTCTAATTTATGCAATGAATCAAATAATTGTTTCAAGCTGCAATCCAATTGCTCTTGCAATGAATATATCCCCTTCGAGTCGGAAATTATGCCATACGGATCATAATTTTGAATCAAAGTCTGATATAGCGCTACTGCTACTGCACCTACTAACGGTTGATATAATTTGATTAAAACTTTTTCATCTTCGGGAAAAAGCTTCACACGATTGGCTACATAATAAAGATGTTTGGGATCAGACGTCTCAAACATGACTAATTGCCCTTACCTTTCTTAGCCATCATGTCTTCCATAGTCTTCATGAAGCTAGACATATCTTTAAATTCACGATAAATAGATGCAAAACGAATGTAAGCCACATCATCAAGATCAGCCAATTCATCCATAACGTATTGACCAATCTTCTTAGATGAAATTTCACTAATGCCTTGCTTTCTTACTTTATTTTCAACATGATCAACCAATTGCTCAAATTGCTCACTGCTAATTGGTCGTTTCTGTCCTGCAGCCATTACACCATGCAAGATTTTCTTGCGATTAAATGGTTCACGCGTACCGTCATTTTTAATTACAAGTAACGGAGCTGTTTCTACTCTTTCAAAAGTTGTAAAACGAAAACCACAATTTTCACACTCTCTGCGTCGTCTGATTGCACGGTTTTCATCACTAGGACGTGAATCAATAACGCGGGAGGCATTTTGATGACAATTTGGACATTCCATAGCTATCCCTCTTCTTTGATCTTAATTAATATCTGTTCTAGTTTATTTTCTAATTCTTTTATTGTACCAGTATTTGCCACTACAAAATCGGCCATTTTTTCTTTTTCAGCTAATGGCATCTGACTATTAATCCGCATTCTTGCTTCCTCGTCAGATAGATTATTACGCTTTTTTAAACGTTCAATCTGTAATTGCTCAGGAAGGGTAATCACTAAAACTCCATTAGCTACATGTTTTTTATCCAATCCCGCTTCAAAATACACTGGTGCATCTAAAATAACAAGAGCAAAATTCTGATATTCTTTTATCTTTGCTACTGTTTTATCGAAAATTAACGGATGCGTCAACTGATTTAATTCAGACAAGGCTCTTTTATTACTAAAAACTAATTGCCCTAATTTTTTACGATTTATTGTTTGGTCTGAATTTAAATATTCTACCCCAAAATGATCTTTAATCGCTTGCCAAGATGCATTGCCGGGTTTCATCAGTTCGTGGGCAATTTGATCACAGTCAATAATCGGAATGTTTTTCTTTTTAAAAAAATCATCAGCAGTACTTTTACCGGTGGCAATTCCACCTGTTAATGCTAAGACATAACTCATTTATAAATCACCTGACAATGAGGACAAAAAGTGGTTCCCCGACCATTAACCTTAATTTTTTCAAATTTAGTACCACAAACTGGGCAGGGCTCACCTACATGACCGTAAACTTGCAATTTACTTTGAAAGCCACCAACTTGTCCATTCGCATTCAAAAAGGAATGAACTGTAGTACCTTGCAGCTTAATTGCTTCGGCAATAATTTTATTAATCTGATCATGTAATTCAGATACTTTTTCCACAGGAATTTTATTGGCCTGACTTAAAGGATGAATCTTGGTTCGCCAAAGAACCTCATCAACATAAATATTACCTAGACCAGCTACTACTGATTGATCAAGCAAAGTGTTTTTGATATTTTTCTTCTTACGCTTTAAGCCATTAATTAAATATTCTGAAGTAAATTTAGAACTATTTGGTTCTACTCCAAGCTTACCAATCCCTGTAGTTTGTCTTTCGGTGCCAGTTAAAATTAGCTGCATCCGCCCAAATTTGCGCACATCATTATACCGCAACGCTGTTCCATCAGTAAAAACAAACTCAACGTGATCGTGTTTATCCTTAGGCGTTTCCGGCGCAGTTAAATGATACTTTCCTTCCATTCGCAAATGAGAAACAATCGTTAAATTATCACTCAAGCGAATAAGCAAATACTTGGCGTAGCGATCAATATCGATAATCTTTTTACCAGGCAATTCAGATAAAAATTTTTCATGATCAGTCGCCACAATTTTTGGATACCACAAAATCACTTTTTTAATAGTTTTTCCCTTAACTAAAGGAAGCAGCGTTCTTCGAACTGTTTCAACTTCAGGCATTTCAGGCATTTTATCACCTACTTTGCATCATACCAATTGTGTCCCCAGCCAGAATCAGCAATTAGTGGCACATCAAGCTTAACAGCTGATTGCATTACTTCAGGCACAATCTTTTTAATTGTTTCTAGCTCATCTTTTGGTACATCAAAAATCAATTCATCGTGTACCTGCACTACCATTTTAGTCTTCAAATGTAGTTCATCTAACTTCTTTTGCATGTTAATCATTGCAATTTTAATAATATCGGCAGCTGAACCTTGAATTGGTGAATTAATAGCAGTTCTTTCAGCAAAGGCACGAACGGTGTACTTCTTAGCGTGAATATCTGGCAAGTATCTGCGACGGTGCATGATTGTTTCGGCATAGCCCTTGTCACGCGCTTCTTGTACTGCTTTATTCATGTAATCCTTGATTTGAGGATATTGTTCGAAGTAGTTGTCGATAAATTCTTGAGCACGTTTTCTAGAAATGCCTAAGTTCTTGGACAAACCGTAATCGGAAATACCATAAACGATACCGAAGTTAACAGCCTTAGCGTGACGACGCATCAGTGGCGTTACTTCATCTGGAGAATCTAAATGGAAGATCTTCATCGCAGTATGGGAGTGAATATCATAACCGGTCTTGAAGGCTTCTTGCATGTTTTGATCGCCCGAAACGTGAGCTAAAACACGAAGTTCAACTTGTGAGTAGTCGCAAGAGAAAATGTAGCCGTCTGGTTCACTTGGCACGAAAGCTTTTCTGATTTGCTTTCCTTCTTCGGTGCGGGTAGGGATATTTTGCAAGTTAGGATCCACACTAGAAAGTCGACCAGTCGCAGTCAAGGTTTGCAAGTAACGCGTGTGAACACGGCCATCTGGTTGGATAACGTCAAGCAGACCCTTTACATAGGTAGATTGAATCTTGGCAATTTGACGGTAATCCAAAATTTCACTAACGATTGGACTTTGCGTCTTTAATTGATCCAAAACTTCAACTGAAGTTGAGTAACCAGTCTTGGTCTTCTTGATGACTGGCAAACCAAGCTTTTCAAACAAAATGTGACCTAATTGCTTAGGTGAATTCAAATTGAACTTTTCACCAGCTTGGTCATAAATCTTGTCTTCGAGTTCCTTCAATTTAACGGCAAATTCATTTTGCAGTTGAATTAAAGTACTTGCTTCGACCTTCATCCCGTTCATTTCCATTCTGGCTAAAACGCGCGCGGTTGGGATTTCGATTGTGTCAAACAAAGCATCCTGTTCGTGTTCTTTAAGCTTTTTAAGAAGCTCCGGCTTAAGTTTTTCAATGGCGTTGACCTTGGAAGCTAAGTGGTTGAATAATTCATCATCGTCATCAGGGATGTGTTCACTCTTACCTTTGCCGTAGACTTCAAGGTCGGTCTTAACGGAATAATCCCCATAAAGATGGGCAATTTCACCAAGATCGTTGGAGTTATTTTCATTATTAATCAAGTAAGATGCCAAAAGCATGTCGTAATCAAGACCGTGAGTGTGAATGCCCAAACGATGTGCAGCAACCATTGTTCTCTTCAGGTCAAAAACATTCTTCTTAATCTTTTCGTCTTCTAAGATGTGCTTGATATTATCTTCTTCAAGCAATTCAACGTCTCTTGAAACGTAGATCTTGTCGTTAATCTTCAAGCTAAAGCCAACAAAAGGAGCTAAGTGATAGTTAGCACCGAGCATTTCTAAGTAAAACTCAATGGTGTCATCTTCAGTAGCCTTAACATCCTTAACGTTGTCGTCGTTTAAAACAATGTATTCTACTTTTTCAACTTCAGTACTATCTTGACCAGCACCTGAAGCATTTAAATCAGCTAAGAACTTGCGGAAGTTCATCTTTTCGTAGAATTGACGCAGCTTTTCATAATCAACTGGCTGACGTTTTATATCATCGATATCTAGAGTTACCGGTGAATCACGGTCAATAGTGGCAAGCTTTTTAGCTAAAAAAGCCTTGTCTTTGTCACGAATCAAACGCTCTTTACGCTTAGATTTCTTCATTTCATCAATATGATCGTAAAGATTTTCTACTGAACCATATTCTTGAATTAAATTAGAAGCTGTCTTAGGACCAATACCTTCGACACCTGGGTAGTTATCAGAGTTATCACCCATTAAGGCCTTCATGTCGATGAATTCGGTTGGAGTAACACCATTAACTTCCTTCATATGTTCAGGCGTGTAGGCTTCAAGTTGAGAAACACCAGATTTAGTTACTTCGACAGTCGTCTTGTCGGACGCAAGTTGGGTCAAGTCGCGGTCACCAGTTACGATCGTGGTTGTGAACCCGGCCTTTTCACCCTTCGCAGCAAAAGTACCAATGATGTCGTCTGCTTCGTAATTCTTTAATTCATAAGTTTTAATGCCTAAATCATGCAGCATTTCTTGAATATAAGGCATTTGTTCGAGCAACTCTTCTGGAGTTTTCGCACGTCCGCCTTTATACTCTCCATACATTTTTGTTCTAAAAGTGACTTTTCCTGCATCAAAAGCTACCAATACGTGGGTTGGATCAACGTCTTTTAAAAGGACATCGAGCATGTTCTTAAAAGCGTAAATGGCATTAGTGTGCAGGCCGTCCGGACTCTTGAAAGATTCTAGTTGACGATAAAGAGCGTAAAAGGCTCTGAAAGCTACAGAGTTACCATCGATTAGAAGTAATTTTTTATCTGCCATTTTATTCCCCTTTTTTAATAAATTGTTCTCTATACTTACTTATCTATTTTACCAGTTTCAAGGGTAATCTTTTAATAGGAAGTTTAATCGAAAAGAAAAAAGCTCCACTTTTATGGAGCCTTTAAATATTAACCTTTCTGATTAGCCTACAATTAGCTTTAAAAGGAATACCAGAAAGCATATATTGATTTCAATCCACGCACTCATATAAATGCGACCATAATTTTAAAAATTGTTTTAACAACAATCTTAAAATTAGATTCTTAATTATTATATCAGATCAAATATAAACTTTTAGCTTAAAATTTAGTTGACGTTATAGTTCTATCAGAAATTTTACTAAAGTCTTTTTTTATTTTTAGCATTAAGTCTTTTCTTTTTTGATTATTCTCAGTGGCAAAACCCAATATAGATCTTTTCGTAATATCACGTAATAAACTTTTCACCTCAACTGAAAGCATCGTTTTATTTTCAATTAAGTATTTATACATATTTACTATATCGGATAATGCTTGATCACTTATTTCACTATTCTTCAACTCTCCCAGAATTATATCTAACTTAGGTAATTCATCATACAAAAAAGCATCTTCTAGTTTTTCACTATTTAAAATCTCACTTATAGTAATGAAAATTTTTATTTCGTTATTATATCCCTTCTTAAAACGTGAATCCTGTAGTAAATTCTTAACATTATAAGTCACATAATAAGATTGTTTATCTGTATTTCTAAATAATGTTCTTTTAATAGCCTTAAATCCGACCGTTAAGGCATCTATATTTTTTATTTCATCGGGATCAGTAACGATAATTGGTAAATTAAACTTAGTATATGAATTAGCTTTAAATACTCCATATTGTTCTAAAGGCACGTTAAGAATATTAAATGTTACTTTATTAATATAGTGAATTACACCAACACCAGGATGAGAAAATAAAAACGCTTTAGGATTAACAAATTCTAAAAAATTATATGTTTTTGGATCAAAAGCATATAAATCATAATAGGCAATATCATTAGGAGAAGAATTTATGATTTCTACAGAAACCAAGAAAACATTTCTGTATGCATGGATATAATTGCCATTTTTATCTATGATTTCTGTTGATAAATCCATAGTTCTATCAATTCCTGGACTAAATTTAACTTCAAGAGTAGTCCTATTTCTATGTAGTGTAAGTAGAGACACGGCTAATGCGCTAATTGAGAAAATATTATGCAAAATCCATTGCCAAGCCGTATTCAAAAAACACACTAAATTATTTAACATTCAAAAAAGCCTTTATCAATTAGAAATCTATTCGTTTACCGTCAGATGATACCAATTTTACAAATTCTCTCGTATCTGCTGTTTCAGGAAAACTACCATGCGTGAATACTATTGTATTACTGTTAGGATCTTTATGTAAGAAATGTGCATCAGTTAAACCATAAATTTCATTAACTACCTTTAAGACTTGCTGTTCCGCTTTAGGAGTCCAATTCCATTTTCTTTTTCCGTTCTTATCTATTTCTACTGTTATTGTAGGAAATTTAGCTATTTTATTTTTCCAATCCAAACCAGCAACCGCAGCATTTAAGTCTGAAGTTACTTTACGAACATCTGCTCCAGATATATTATTACCTGAATAATCACGAAATTCTTTATAATAATTTGCTTTTTCCACAGCAGAATCATATATTTTTTTCTTGGCATAAGATGACATCTGATAACCGGCCCTTCGTGCCATTATAATTGCATCAGACAATGCATTGTAATCTGCTTGAGTAGGTAAATCTACCTTATTTGGCTTATCACTATTCTTAGTATCACCTGACTTAGATGGAGTCTTTGAATCAGACTTAGATTGATCCTTCTTATCGGAATCTTTCTTGCCTGTATCTGGCTTACTTTGATCTTTCTTATCAGTAGTTGAACTACCTGAAGTTGATTTATTTGTAGTTGAGTTACCCTTATTAGTACTTTATGTGCTACTTGAATTACTTTGGTTAGAACTACTATTAGAACCATTATTCGTAGTTGAGTTACTACTATTAGAATTAATTTGCTTGGTAGTACTTGAGGTATTGCTTGAAGCATTGTGGTGCGTATGGTTCAAAGAATCTGAACCCGTTGGGCCATTATAAGATAAAAGTACATTGCTTGAGCGTACGAATTGACCATTACCAATTTGAACATACTTTTTGCCATGAATTCGAATTGGATTACCATAACAAGTTACGCTATGGCCCTTGCGTAATTTTGTACCTTTAATACGTTGGCCTTTTGCATTATAAACGTAAGAATTGTGTAAAAGTTGTGTCTCATAGCCATCGCCCAATACATTGCGTGATCTGCGTTTAGCAAAGTTAGAAGCATTAATATAAACATTGCCACTAATAATGTTGTATTTCTTGCCTTTCAATTTAATTGAGCCAATGACTTTAACCTTACTGCCCTTTTTGTAGAGCTTAGCATTGGCACTTTTACCATTATATGTATAAGCGTAAGCATTATGAGTCAATCTTTGATATCCGGTAGCAGCATTAACGAATTGTCCGCCAAAGCCAAATAAACTTGCAGCTAATAATGCAGCTGCAGAACATTTCACTAATTTATTCATTGTTATCCTTCCTTACTAATTCATATCATTCTGTATACGCAAAAAAGGACGATTTCCACTAAGGAATCGCCTTTTTTATTGTAAATATATTTATTTGTAATTCTCTTGAGTTAGATAAAAAATTGACGTCGTGAAGACTTTAAGCCATTGTTTGTTGTATTTACATTTCTCACGAGTTAAATGAAGATTTTAAACAAAACATTTGTTTTCTACTCATAAAATTATATCAAAAGATATCAACTAAGAATAGTAGTTTCAAGTAGAAATTTATCAATCTTATTTTTGATGTTTTTTATTAAAGTCTCTAATAAATTGTTTCAACTCATCATCAGGTTTAAACTCACAACGCTTTATCTCACTACTAAACAAAAATTCATTAAATGGTGGAAGGCCCCAACGTGGATTGCTGTATAAGATTGCTTCAATCTTAGCAACAATGCCTATCGGTATAAATATGGTAACCATATTACTGCTTCTTAGATGTCCTGTTTTATAATCCGTGTCATACCACATTAAAGTTAGGCTGTTTCCTTCTCCAGTATGATAAGGCTCATCTGCAAAGCCTTCGTAGACTTTACCATCATTCGTAGTAATTCTAGCTTTTTGACCTAGAATACTATATTTGTGTTGTGTAATTTCATCTGAATCTATAAATCGAGATTCGACTACTTTGCCACTTAATCTATATCTAGTGAATATCGGCATGGTACTATTCCTGTTTCTATATTTAAATTAATAATTACCATAGCGTTTTGCAGTAGCTCTTGAACGATAGAAATAAATGTATCCTCCGCCTTGTTGGAAATATAGTGCTTTATAATGATGACGACTTACTACACGGAAAGTTGTATCACTACCACCCTTTGCAAAAAGAATGATCATTGACTTTCCTTTATAACGAACAAGATTATGTTTGCTTACTCCTTCAGTGACATCTTTATAGCCACCATGATAAAAATTAGTGTAAGTCTTACCCACTACATTCCCACCTACAGAATTAGCAGTAATCTTCATTTTGTCATGCTTATTGGCATACCATGTTTCTCGAAATCTATTAGGAATATATGTTCTTTTTAGTGAACTAGCTTGTACAGTTTGACTTTCTAGTGAAGTTTTACCGTTAGAAAATGATAATCTAACTGAGAATAATAATAAAAAAATCAAACTGACAAAATACAATTAAATTTATTTTTCTTCATTGTTTACCTCACCAAATACTTGATAAATTTAGTTAACATTGAATCGTACTGCTTTACTTAGATATTTTATTTATCGAAGTCATAAGTTCTTCAATTTTTGTAACAATACGTTTTTGTTCCTCTAATGGTGGTACAGGTAAAAGCATATTCCTTACATGATTTAACTTTAAATTAGACTGACCGGATCCACTACCTTTATGTGAAACCGTATAATGGAACCACGGAGAATTGATAAAATAGAATACTAGCTTAGTCATTGATTGATCTATCAACTTTAATTTCAATACTCGTTGGTTTAGTAAAGCTGGTTCATCTAAATTGTAAATTGCTGTCTTCCCTAATGGTTCAGGATTTTGGGATTGAGAAGAAAGGCACATCAATAAATCACCTTTATTAATTTGACTCCTCAACATCCTATCATTCGGTTGCTCAACATAATCATTATTGTCTTTTATTACCACATTTAGAGTCATAATATTCTGACTTTTAATTACCGGCAGTCCCCTTTTTATTTTGGTTAATTGAGATGATTTATAAGCATAGCCATTTTGATAAATGGTTATATTTCCTAATCTCACCCATTCCCAACTATCAGGAATATCAAATGGCTTTTCATCATCAGTAATTGCAGGTAATTTCTTGCTTTTCTTAATCTTGCCTTCTTTGATTAATTCAGCTTTTTCATTTTCAATCTTCTTGATTAATTCACTAGCTGGTTCATCACTAGGATTTTGTTTAACCAGCTTACCTTCCATGGCATACTGCAAGACAGATTGCTTTAATTTATCTTCAAATTCATTATCGATCTTCTGAAGACGATTATATGATTCAGCATATTCATCCACCAAAGGCATTAATTTTTCAATTTTGGCTACAATACGTTTTTGTTCTTCTAATGGTGGGAGTGGTATTACCATTTTTGCTAAAAAAGTTGTACCTACACGCGGCATTTTCATACCGTACATAGAATCATTAACAAGATCAACGAAATATGGTGAAAGCATAACATATCTTAAATACTGTGGAATCAAAGTATTAATATCAACTACATTAATTGGAAACATTTCAGTAGTTGTAAATCCATCCGCTTTAGCAACTTCAACTTTTCGAAGATAAGGTCGCAATTTTCCATACAAGACTGCATTTTTAGAAAAAGAGTATTTATTGCTTTTATAAATATCAGTAGACTTTTTTCTAACAATTGCTAAAAATCCTCCACCATCTTTACGAACATCCTTCATATCTACAACCCACGAATTATCAGGAATAGATGTCCCTTTTACAGAATCAAAATTTCCAAATGTGGTAATTTGCTTTAGTCTTCCGTACGTCCAATTTTTTGGAATATCAAATGGCTTTTCCTCATCAGTAATTGCAGACAATTTTCTACTTCTCTTAATTTTACCTTCTTCAATTAATTGATCTTTCTCATTTTCGATCTTCTTAAGCAATTCACTGGCAGGTTCATCATTAGGATCTTGCTTAACTAGCTTACCTTCCACTGCATATTGTAGAATTGAGGCTTTTAATTGTTCAGGAGTCATTAGTCATCCTCCTCAAGTAATTGCTTAATAATGGATAATTGTTTATCAATCTTCGCATTTAATTCTTTACGCTCTTTTTGATATTTATCCATCAATTCAAATGGTGGTAGAACTTCTTCAGTTTCTGTTGGAAAGCCACACAAATCAAAGTTGTAATTATTCTTAGCTAATTCTTCAGGAGTATAAGCCTTAGACTTGTAATTACCATCATCATCTTGAATTTCATGACGATCATTCCACCATTCACGTACAGGATCAAAATGTTCCAGTTTCATTGGACGAGTCTTAGAGAAGTGCTTATATCCTTTAGGCATGTCTAATCTATAGAACCAAGTTTCTTTAGTAGGACCTGTCTTATCAAAGAAAAGAATATTAGTTGCAATCGAGGTATATGGACTAAAAATACTACCTGGCAAACGAATAATTGTATGAAGGTTAAAGTCTTTAAGCATACGTTTCTTGATGTTAAGTTTTGCACCGTCGTTACCGAATAAGAAACCATCTGGCAAAATGACACCAACTTTACCATTATCTTTGATACGATACATGATCAATGCTAAAAACAAGTCAGCAGTTTCACTACTTTGCAAATCAGTAGGGAAATTTTGCTTAATAATAGGTAACTCTGATCCACCAAATGGAGGATTCATCATAATCAAGTCAAACTTATCCTTATCGGTGTATTCAGTAACTCGCTTTTCAAGTGAATTTCCATGAACAATATCTGGATTATCAACATCATGAAGAAGCAAGTTAGTTACAGCTAAAATATAAGGTTGGCCTTTTTTTTCAATACCGAAAACTGCCTTATTGTACAGTTCTCTATCTTCAACACTATGAACTTGTTTACTCAAAATATTTAAAGCACTAACAAGAAAGCCACCAGTACCACATGCTAAGTCGGCAATTCTTTGACCCAATTTTGGCTTTAAAGTTTCTGCGATAAAGTCGGTCAATGCACGAGGAGTATAGAATTCACCAGAACTACCAGCACTTTGAAGTTCTTTTAAGATGCTTTCATAGATATCACCAAACAAGTGACGATCTTTAGGATCAGTAAAGTCAACTTCATCAACCACATTAACTACTTGACGCAATAAAACACCATTCTTCATATAGTTGTTAGCATCAATAAAGGCATCTTTAACAATAGCCTTGCTAATAGGCGTTTCATCAGTTACAGTGATATTTTTTAATGCAGGCAATAATTTGTTGTTAACAAAATCTAGTAATTCATCACTAGTTAATGCCTTACCATCTTTATTATCGTGAGCCCATTCACGCCAGTGCATCCCTTCAGGAATAATTGACTCATAATTATCTTGGTCAATATCCCAAACAAGTTCACGGTCATCATAAACTTTCAAAAACAAGATCCAAGATAATTGTTCAATTCTCTGTGCATCACCATTGATACCTGGATCATTACGCATGATATCTCTTATTCTCTTAACAAACTGAGTAGTTGTACCTGCCATCTAATAAAACTCCCTAACTGTAGATTTTTTCTTTTACTTTCTTAATAGTATCTTCGTAGTTCTTTTTGCCGCCAAAGGACAAAATGATCTTAACAGCACCGCCATACTTTTCAAATTCAGGCAAACTTAATACCTTATTACTCTCCAAATCAGCAATTCCATCATCTTTATATTTTTCTAGCAGAGCATCAAGAATGTCTCTAGCAGCACCTTGGTATTTATCTAAAATACCTGATTTCTTAACATTCTTAATTCTTTCTGACTTAGTCAGTGGCTTTTGATTGTATGCGAGATGAATCATAAGGTCAAATGGATCCATATCTTTAATATTCTTTTGTTTGATAATTTCCTTGTACAAAATGCCATGCTTTTCCATCTCATCAAGCAACACTTGCTTCTTATCAGCCTTATTCCAAGCTTGAAGAAAATTATCCAATGTAGCATATTCACCAAGAATATTCTTCTTAGTGTAGTCAACCAGAGAAGTGGTGATTAGGTTACCATGTTCATCTAAGAATTGAGTTTCAGCATTTGAAACCTTTACATTACGACTTACTTCATATTTTTGCTTAGCAGAATCTGATACACCAGAATGATGAGATTTGTGAGAGCTTGTGCCTTTATTACCATCGATTATCTCAATTGGTTCACCATCAAATGCTGGATCAGCAAATAACCTTGATACTCCACGGAAGTCAATGATCGTAAAGTAGCTCTTGCCATGATCAGTATCTAATCGAGTACCACGACCAATAATTTGCTTAAATTCCGTCATGGAATTAATGTTTGAATCTAGCACAATTGTCTTACAAGTCTTTACGTTAACACCCGTAGTTAATAGCTTAGAAGTCGTAACTATTGTAGGAAACTTACTTGTAACATCTTCGAAATTATCCAATTGTGCTTTACCAGTATTATCATCACCGGTAATTCTCATAACATAGCGTGAATCTTGAGCAACTAAATCAGTGTTTTCATTCACGAAAGCCTGACGCATTCTTTCAGCATGCTCAATGTCTTCGCAAAAGACAATGGTCTTATCCCAGCGTCGATCATTTTCTTTCATATATTTACTTACATATTTAGCCACCATTTCGGTACGTTCATCGATGACTAGACTTTTATCAAAGTCACGTGTTGTATATAACTTCTTATCAAACTCGCGACCATGCTTATCTCTCTCACCTTTAAACGGGCGAAATCCGTTAATATCTACATTGAAGTTAACTCTGATAACTTTGTATGGTGCTAAGAAACCATCTTCAATCCCTTGTTTAAGTGAGTATGTATAAACTGGATCGCCAAAGTATTGAATATTCGAAGCTTCTTTATCATTCTTAGGTGTAGCAGTCATACCTAAATGAGTTACATTAGGGCCATCAAAGTAATCCAAGATCTTGCGCCATTGACTATCAGCCTTAGCAGAACCACGGTGAGCTTCGTCGATTACAACTAAATCAAAAAAGTCTGGTTTAAGTTGTCTAAATGGTTCATGACCCATATCTTCATCTCTCCCTGCTAATTGTTGGTAAAGAGCGAATTGAATTGGATATGAACTATCCATATGTCCATCTTGAACTTTAGTTATCTTGTCACTTAAAGGATTAAAGTCACCTATTCTTGCCTGATCAACCAAGATATTACGGTCAGCTAAATAAAGGACTCTATGCTTAATCCCAGCTTTTAACAAACGATAGACAATTTGAAAAGCAGTGTAAGTTTTACCCGTACCAGTAGCCATAACCAATAAGGCGCGACGATCACCATTAGCTATTTTTTCTACTACACGGTTAATAGCATTTTGTTGGTAATAACGTGGTGAATATGTATCTCTGGATGAATAATATGGCTCATTAATTGCTTTTATTTCTTTGTCAGATAGTTTCTTTTCTTTGACATATCTCTTCCAAAGCTCTTCTTTAGTTGGAAATTCATCAAGAGCTAAAGTTCTTTCTTTGCCTGTTAACATGTCATGCTCAACAAATGCATCCCCATTGGAAGAATAAGCAAATGGAACTTGTAAATCTCTGGCATATCCCATACCTTGCTGCAACCCTGCACTTGGTAATGCATGCTTCTTTCTATCCTTGGCTTCAATCACTGCGATTGGATAATTAGGCTTGTATAAGAGTAAGTAGTCTACTTTCTTACCATTTCCACGGTTGGCTACATCATCTACAACATTGATTTGACCATCCGTGTAGTAATATTCCATCAAAGAATCTTTTTTCTTCCAACCTGCTGTTTCAAAAATAGCAGGTGAAATATATCTGTTCTTGATATCCTCCTCCGTTAAATTCATTTTTTCAGGATCCATATCATTCACCTCATTTAGTTAGGATTTGATTCATCAAAAATCACTTTTAGTTCTATTATCGTAGAAAAAGCGCTACAACTCAATATTCCTGCTACTGAAAAAGCCCTTAGTTTTCACAACTAAGAGCTTTTTAATTATCTTCAAAGCCTCCACTTACGTGGAGAACACTAATTACTCGTTCTTCTATTAAAAGTCGCTTCAGGATCACCTCCACTTACGTGGAGAAAATTTTATCATCAATCCTATCAGTGCAACCAAATGTTCGTATTAATTATACCAATTTAAGCCAAACTAAAAAAGCCCCAACTGGGACTTTCTTTAAACATCTAATCTCTCAAAGCACGATTGCCAATATCATGGCGGTAGAAGCAATCTGGCAGATCAAGCTTACTCAAATAAGAATACACATTATCCTGCGCCTGGACTAAATTGTCGGCTTCAGAAATCACCATGAGCAGGCGGCCGCCATCACCTATCAGATTATCCAAATCGCCTTTCACGTTGGCATAATCAATATAAGTATTAGTGCCGTGAGGCAACTTGCCGATCTTCACGTTAGGTGCCGGATGCGTTGGATAGCCTTTGCTGCAGACAACCACGCCTAAGATAGAGCTATCGTTTTCTTCAATTTCAGGCAGCTTTTCATGATTTACCGCTGCGTCGATCACTTGCGCAAAATCATTTTTAACTCGTGGCAAGACCACTTGAATTTCAGGGTCACCCAAGCAAACGTTATATTCAATGACCTTTGGACCATTCTCCGTCATCATTAAACCGATGTACAAAATACCGCAATAATGGTAGTTTCCTTGAACCAATCCATTCATCGTTGGCTTCACGATCTCGTCGATCATTCTTTGACGATCTTCTTTTTTCAGTTGTGGCAAAGGAGAATATGATCCCATACCGCCGGTATTTGGGCCCTTGTCGCCATCGCCAACTCGCTTATGGTCTTGCGCCATTGGCAAAATGGTGAACTGATCTTCAGAAACAACCACGAACATTGAATATTCAGGACCAACTAAGCATTCTTCAAGGACGACAGCAGTTTGGCCACCAGCAAACATTTCTCTGATCGTTTCTTCAGCGACGTCTTGGTTCTGAGCAATGGTTACACCTTTACCACCAGCTAAACCATCTTCTTTGATCACCAATGGATAATCGAAGTTCTTCAAACCTTCAATACAAGTTTCAGCACTGGCATAAGTTTCATGGCGAGCAGTTGGAACATCATATTTGTTCATAAAGCGCAGAGCGTAATCCTTTGAGCCTTCTAGTTGGGCTGCTCTTTGGTTAGGACCAAAAATCTTTTGCCCAGCTTCATTAAACTTGTCAGTAATGCCAACACAAAGGGCATTTTCTGGACCAACAAATGTCCAATCAACCTTTTTATTTTTACCACCATCACGTGCAATAAACTCACGGATCAATTCAGTACTATCACCCGAACCATAGCCACCTTCAGAAAGGAATGGCGCAATCTCCTTGTTAGAAAACTCGCCACCATATTCAAGTAGGAATGCCTTCATTGGCTGACTCAAAGTCATTGCCCGAGTTTGATAGCCTAAGTAAATTGTGTCATATTGACTCAAATCAGGTAACTGCATCTCAAGCTCTGGTGGATCATTCTGAATTCTTTCACGGTTAGTATGACTGAGCGTTTTACGGTAATTTGCTGGATAAGGATTTCTTAAAGTAATTTCTAAAATATCAGCACCGGTTTCACGCGCAATTTTACTTGCGAGCAACTTAGTTGAACCGGAACGTGACCAAAAGATAATAATGCTTTTGGCATCTTTAGTTAATTTTCTAACTGGTTGACCATCACGATTAGTATCTTGACCATCGGATGGAGTGCCATAACCATTCTCCCAATCATAGCCATGTCTTTCTAATTGATTTGCGCGAATATCTTCACCATTAATTTGTCCAACAACTGAACCTAAATCTGAATAAGTACGACCAAACATAATTTTCTTTCCCCTCTTGTTCTCAATTGTTACTACAAGTATAAGGCGAGCAAGAGAGTGTGAAAATTACTTAATGTTGATGCTGGTATACGTTAAAAGTATAAAAAAGCTCAATCCTCATTTGAGAATTGAGCTAATTTTTATTCATCTTTCTTATCGTCGCTTGCATCCCACACCTTTTTCAAAGCGGGAACCTTACCCAAGTCAGTCATTTCATCCTTGCCAACCACGATTAAGTTGTTAGGACCTTGAGCTAATTGGTTAAAGCTGTCTAAACTCTGGTTTCTGAAGTATCCTTCGCCGGCCTTTGACAAAGCTTCTTGCATCTTTTGTACACGATAAGCATCGGCATCAGCCTGCGTCTTAACAGCTTCAGCGTTGGCCTTAGCAGTAGCAACCAAAGCATCGTTCTTAGCCTTAGTGGTCATTTCAATGGTACGAGCTTCACCTTCGGCCTTAGCAATTGCGGCAGTCTTTTCACGGTCGGCAGTAAGTTGTTTGTCCATGGCACGTTGAATTTCAGCACTTGGTAAAAGTTCATCAACGTTGACACGAACGACCTTGATACCGTAGATATCAGTCAAGTCACCAGTTGCAGTGAAAAGTTGATCGTTAATTTCCTTAGTTGAGCCAAGGGCTGCGTTCAAATCCATACGACCAATAATGTCACGCAAGTGACCACGGATTAATTGCACCATTGATTCAACTGAGTCGGTGTTGTTGTAGAAGTAACGGTATGAATCAGTGACCAAGTAGTTCAAAGTTAAACTAGTAGAAATTTCAGCGTTATCTTTGGTAATGATTGAGTACTTAGAAATTTCAAGTGGTTGAAGTGCTAATGGAACTTTGCGAATTCTTTGGAAAAGTGGCCAGACAAAGATAAATCCAGCTTTTACTGTCTTAGAATACTTACCCAAGGTTTCAACCAGACCTTCATTATTTTGTGGAACGATTCTAAAACCACAACAAACATACACAATAACTAAAACAACAATAATGCCAATAATAATTCTTGCTATCATAATTTTTACCTCAAAACTTAGTTATCTTTCTTTTCATTCTTTTCCGCATCAAGCCTCTTGGCGACATCTCCAAGCAAATCTTCCCTTCCGGTCAATGTGTTCAGGCGCTCGTCAAGCAGTTTGGCGTATTCATATTTATTCATTTGATCCAAATTATCCCATGCATTTGGAATCTCTACTCTGAAAGGAATACCATTATGAAGAATAATCTGATCATAGAACATGTTAATTGCCGTAGCTGAATTTAACCCCAGCTTTTTCAGAATAACTTCTGCCTTTTCCTTCTTTTCTGGATTCATTCTGACATAAAGTCCTGTTGTTTTTTCTGCCATAATTTTTACTCCTTTCTGAATTTGATACTATTATATATCGTTCGCATATAAATTGCATATATTTTTGCAAAATATTTCATTTTGAATTAATCGATCTTAATAGCTAAAAATAGGTTTGGTTTTCAGAGTATACTTATATTTGTAGAAAGTGAAAATGAAGGAAACAACAATGAAAACTAACAGAAATTCAAAGATTAAGAAAAATAAGTCTAACTTTTGGGATATTCTTCCTCAAATCAATAACAAAGAAAAAAGACAAGAATTGAAGAGTTAGGTTATAATCCTTCCGAACAACGTGCTGTTGGTAAAGAAAGAATTACTGATTAATATGAATAAAAAGTGCTGATAGTCTTCATAAGCAAAGACACATCAGCACTTTTTTACTTGGTTAAATTTTTATTATTCTACAAATCAGTAATATGGAAAATTTGGTTTTCCAAAGTTCTTAACTTATATTCTCCACCCTTAATGTACTTTTGGTGGTAAGCCACAGTTAAGTAAATATCATTTGCGGCATTAACATGGATACTTTCCATTTCACTGTAACGATCTGGTAAATCAATACCATCAACCATAGCTACTTGCCAGTTATCACTGTTTGTTTCACCCCATGGGAACTTAACAATCTTACGTGACCAAGTAGTTACTTCACCAGTTTCATGGTTAATCTTTGGTGACAATTGGTTAGAAATATAGATATTCTTGTCATCATCAATAGCATAGCCTTGAACTGAATCAATCATTTGTGGCATTTCTTCATCTGGAGCAACACTTGGATTATCGAAGTTGTAGATGTGGAAAGCACTCAAGCAATGTAAATCAGTGATTGGCGTGTTCTTAGTGCCATTTTCATTCAACTTTTGGTTTACTTCATTTAAGTCAAACAAACCAAAGTGACCTGAACCATCATCCCAAATTGAAGCAATCATGAAGTACTTGCCATTTGGTGAAACTGAAGCTTCTACTCTGTGCAAGTGATCATGACCATCATAAGGAACGTCGGTTACGTGATTCAAGTGTGACAAACGTGGAAGTTGTGTATTTGAAGTATATCTTTCTGGTAAAAGTCTTGGGTACTTTACTCGTGCAATTTGAGTAGTCCAGTTGCCTGAATTTGGTTTAGCACCTACGAAATATTCATCCTTATCATTAGCTGGTACCCAGGTTTGCGTGTGGCCAAAGCCCATCATTACTAAGTGTGGATCAGTATAATCGATGTTCTTGGTTAAACCTTCATGTTTTCTATAAACCAACACATCATGTGCACTGTGAAGAAGTTGCAAGGCAAAAACATGATCACCATTTACTACACCAACTTGCGCTACAACATGGTGCATCCCATTCAAGCGATAAACCAAATGAGGTGTAATACTTTTAACCATTCTTATTTATCTTCTTTCTTTATATCTATTCATTTTCACTTATACACAAATTATATCCTACCATCAAAAAATAGATTGACTTTATGCCGATAACTTCCAATAATTAGAGTAAATTTTTCTTGGAGGGAAAATTATGAAAAGAAGAACAACACTTTTATTGTCGAGTGCAGTAACCATTGCGGCATTATTTAGCTTCAACTCAAAAGTTCAAGCTACGGCTGATCCTACGATCAAGGCAACAAATTACAACATGATCGTGAAGTTGGACACTCGCAAGAATCAATTAACAGAAAAAGTTACTATGCACGTTGTTAATAACGGCAATGAACCTGTTAGAAATTTATTGGTTAGAAATATTGCTAGCGGCGTGTTGAAATACGACCACAAGCATTTTGAGGCTACAAGAAATGCGACAACTTCAGTTAAAAGCATTTCATCAGATGGTCAAAAGCTTTCTTACACTACCGGTAAAGACAAGAGCAATTTATTTGTTAACAAAAGTCTAAATATAGGTGAATCTACTGATTTAACTGTCAACGTAGTTACCGGCGTGCCTAAGAGACAAGATCGTTTTGGCTACCAAAATATCAACGGCGGTAAGGTTTATAACCTGTCATTCTGTTTCCCATACTTAAGCGATTATCGCAACGGTAAGTGGAATTATCACCCATACTACGATGCTGGTGAAAACCGCAACAGTGCTGTAAGCAACTTCCACGTTAGTTTTTTTGCACCTAAGAGCTACAAGGTTGCAGCTTCTGGTCAAAATGCCACTAAGAATGGTAAAACCACAATTGTTGCCAACAACATGCGTGAAGTCGCAATCGCAGCTTCCAACAAGTTCAAGGTTGATCACGCTTATGCAAACGACGTAAGAATCAACGACTACTACCTTGTAAGCAAAAACAGCAAGCAATACAACAAGCTAGCTTTAATGACTGCTCAAGACAGTTTCCACATTTTTACCAAAAAGATCGGCAAATATCCTTACAAAGAAATCGATATTACTGAAGGCTTGCTTGGCAAAGATACCGGTGGGATGGAATATCCTGGCTTGATCATGATCGATGCCAGCGGTTTTTTACAAAAGAAGCACCCACTTGATAGATATAATGAATTAACTGAAGATGTTTCTCACGAAGTTGGTCACCAATGGTTCTACGGCACTGTCGGCAGCGACGAATACATGGAACCTTGGCTTGACGAAGGTCTTACCAATCTCCTTGAAAATGGCGTTTACGATTTGAACTACACTAAGAGTAAGTCCTACTGTGCTAAACTGATGCACAGCAAGTTCTACACTCGTAAGAACGTCAAGCGTGCTAACAAGATCTTAAAAGAAAATGCCAACGCATTTATTAACAAAAATCAAAAGGCCAACTACATCAACTACCCTGTTAATAATCCACCAAAGGGCGTTGACACTGAAGACATGGCTTACGAACTTGGGATGGACTTCCCTGCTGTTTTAAAAGTAGCCATGGGTGAAAATAAGTTTTTTGATGCTTTACACGATTACTACCAAACTTACTACTTGAAGCAAGCAACCACGCAAGACTTCTTGAACATTATCCGCAAGTATGATAATTCAAAGAAAGTTAACAACGTGATCAATAAATTTATTGATCCTAAGTACTTAAGTGAATAAAATCAAATAACCCCGAAAACGTTTGAGTTTCGAGGTTATTTTTATAGTCTCATAAGTGCTAAAATCAACTTAATGGATTATTACAAAGGAGCTGATCAACTGTTAACAAAAATATGGAAATATGTAGAATATTATAGAAATATTTGCCATAATATTCATTAGAAAGTTAAACATGGAAGTGAATATTATGACAATTTTAAAACCTAAAGATGTCGCTGATCGTTTAGGAATAACCACTAGAACCCTCCAAACATGGGATCGAAAGGGTATTTTTAAAGCTAAGCGCTCTCCTACTAATCGCAGATTCTATACAGAAGATCAAATAAATCAATATTTGAGCAAAAATAGTCTAAGCTCAAATAAAAAACAAGTTGCTTATGCCAGAGTATCAACTTCTGGTCAAAAAGATGACTTAAAAGATCAATTAAGCTATATTCGACAATACGCTAACGCACAAGGTATCGTATTAGACGAAGAAATAAGCGATATTGGCAGCGGCTTAAACTATAAACGGCAAAAATGGAATAATCTTCTAGACGAAGTAATGAACAACAAAATAGATAAAATTTATATTACTTATAAAGATAGATTTATCCGTTTTGGCTATGATTGGTTTGAAAACCTATGTAAAAAGCATGGGACTGAAATAATTGTTTTGAATAATATTGACACTAGTCCTGATAAAGAACTGGTTGATGATCTGATAAGTATAATTCATGTGTTTTCATGCAGACTATATGGCTTAAGAAAGTACAAGAAAAAGATTAGAGGCGAATACTTAAATGACGATCAAGACACAAGTAGTTAAGCTAAAAGTTAATAAGACCATGCAAAAGCATCTTGATGCTCTATGCAACTATCGTCGATACTGCTGGAATAAAGGCTTAGAAACTTGGCAATTAATGTATGAAGCTCATACATTAAACAAAAAAGATAATCCCAGTCCTAACGAACGCAGAGTCCGTGATGAACTAGTCGCAAATAAAGCCGACTGGCAATATGATTTGTCTGCCAGATGTTTACAATTAGCGATTAAAGACTTAGCTAATGCTTGGAAGAACTTCTTTGATAAGTCACAACCTGATTGGGGAATACCTAGTTTTAAATCTAAGAAAGCTCCCAGACAAGGCTTTAAAACTGATAGAGCTAAGATCGTTAATGGCAGGCTTCGCCTTGATCGCCCAAGAAGCATTTCAAAAGAGTCTTGGTTTGATTTAAAAAGCTATGAAGCTCTAAAGATGGATGAAGTCAAAGTAGTAAGTGTCTTCAAAGAAAAAGATAATTATTATGCGGCTCTTCCTTATGAAGAAGAAATTAAACTAAAAGCTAAAACCCAGCAAAAGACAGCAGTTGATGTCAATGTTGGCCACTTTAACTATACCGAGGGGCAAATCAATATTCTGCCTGCTAAATTGCAAAAGCTCTATAAGCGTATTAAGCATTATCAAAGAATGCTGGCACGTAAAAGAGAAGTTAACGGTAAGTTAGCTACAAAATCAAATAATTACTTTGCAGTGAGAACCAAACTGCAAAGAGATTATCGCAAAGCAGCTAATATTCAAAACGATCTATTACAAAAATTTACTACTAAGCTTGTTAATAATTACGATCAAATTGTAATTGAAGATTTGGCAGTCAAAGAAATGATGATGACGCATGTAGCTTCAAAAGGAATGCAGAGATCACTTTTTAGCAAGTTTAGACGAATACTAACTTATAAGTGTGATTGGTATGGCAAAGAATTAATCTTGGCTGATAAAACATACCCATCAACTCAAAGATGTGCTGCGTGCGGTTATGTCAAAAAAGGCGAGGAAAAGATCACTTTGCAGGGCAATAAAAAGCATGGTACCAAACATAATGAGTATGTCTGTTATGAGTGTGGCTACAAGAATGATCGAGATGAAAATGCAGTTTTAAATCTTTTAGCTTTGGCAAAATAAAGAAAATAAACAGGGCTGGCTAGGTCCTTAAGCTGTAAGAGCTAGTCAATGTGATTACTCCTATTTGGAATATCAGAATACTAGTGAAGACGACAGTAAATGAAACAAAGAAAGGAAAAATATATCTTTCTGATATGTAGGAAATTCGTATTCTTCTACATATTTCCATGTTTTATATAGCAGACAAAATATGACTACTAAAAAATTAGCAACTATCGCAGCAGCTTTATTAATCAGTGTTACACCAGCAGCTGCTATTATCAATCAACCTGTTCACACAGTTCAAGCAGCTACGCAATCACAAAAAGGTAAAGTTACTCTCAAGAAATCCTTTAACGGCACAGTTCAAGTCTTCAACAGCAAAGGCAATGCCACTACCACTACCCAAAAAGTCAATGGCAAGAAGATGACTGTTGCTTCAACGGTTAAATCAGGCTCAAGTTTTAAATATTATGGCAAGCCTATCCTGATCCAAGGTAAAAAAGTAGATGCAAAAACTTCTAAGAACTACCACTACACTACCGCTTCTTACGTTAACATCGGTAAAAAACGCTACATCAAATCTTTGAATGTTAGCTCAATGGATGGACAAAATGTTTTAATCTTGAGTTCCAACTCTCGCATTTATGATAAAAACGGTCACCGCACTACTTTCAATGGTTTGTCACTCATCCCTAAATATATGTTAGTTAAAACACCAGCTAAAACCCACGCCACAACTAAGAATGACGTATTTTACTACTTCTCAAATCTTAGCGGATCTAAAAAGAGAAGTTTGAACACAACCACTATCAAGGGCAAGCCTTTTTATGCTTTAGGCAACGGTGCTTATATTTATGCTTCAAATGCTGGTTTTGTTAACGGCAACACTCTTTACCAAGCTTCTGGCACCACTACAGCCACTATTTTAAACAAGATCCACGTTTTAAATAATAAGCTCAAGTCAACTAGCAAGTTGCTCAAGATTGGTCAAAAAGTTAAGGTAGATGCCACCAAGACCACTGGTAAAGGCGACAGCGCTGCACTTTACTTCAGAATTGCTGGCACCAAAGGTAAAAACGCACAATACATTTACTGGGGCGACGACGCTGAATATGGTATGGATCAAGAAAGCACCACAGATGAATTCCAAGGCAACTTCAATTTAGATAATCACCTTGCTAATTAAGATAATATGCTAAAATTAAATTAACGATAATATATGGCGACCTAGAATCGTGAGGTTTTCCTCAAAGTATCTTTCTAGGTCGCTTTTTTCAATGTAGGAGAAAATTTATGGATGAATTATTTGCTAAAGCCCCGATCAAAAAGGTCTACTTTAAGCTAGCATTGCCAGTTGTTCTAGGGATGATCACTACCATGATCTACAACCTGGCAGACACAATGTTTGTTGCCAAAACTGGTGATACAAACTTGGTAGCAGGAATCACGATCGGTGCCCCGCTCTTTACCTTTTTAATTGCCGTTTCCGACATTTTTGGTCTCGGTGGTTCTTCATTGATTTCGCGTTTATTCGGCGAAAATAATTATGCCTTGAGTAAACGCGTAAGTAGTTTTTGTATGATTGGTGGAATTGTCACCGGTTTAATCTTAACAGCTATTTTATTAATCTTTGAAACCTCTATTCTTCATCTTCTTGGTGCTAAAGCTGCCACTTATCAGGATGCTGCCGATTTTTATCGTGTAATATCAATTGGTGCTGCTCCAATTATCTTTTCAATTATTCCGCAAAATCTAATCAGAACAGAAGGCCTAGCTACTCAAGCAATGGTTGCCACAATGACGGGCACAATTTTGGCAATTATTCTTGATCCGATTTTCCTATTTGGTTTAAAAATGGGCGCAATTGGTGTTGGGATTGCCAACGTTACAGGTTATCTAGTCACTGATGCTATTCTCATTTACTACGTTTTATACAAAACTGACTACATCAAATTAAAGCTAAAATATAGCAAAATTAGCGGCAAAACAATCAAAGATATCGTAGCAATCGGCATCCCCGGTTCAATCACCAACTTCGCTCAAAGCTTTGGCATGGCACTTCTTAACTCATCTTTAGCTCTATACGGCGCAAACAAAATCGCCGCAATGGGGATTACCCAAAAAATTTATAGTATCGTTATCTTGGTAATCGTTGGTTTTGCCTTTGGTTCACAACCTTTAATTGGTTACAACTATGGTGCTAAAAACTGGAAACGATTAAAGAAAATTCTAAACTTTGATATTCTTGTGCAAGTTGTCTACGCTGTAGTTTCAGGTGGACTGTTGTTCCTCCTTGCTCGTCCAGTTACTGCTTTATTTATGAATCAACCGGACATCGTTAATGCCGGCAGTTACATGTTAATTGCGACCATCATTACTACACCAATCGTTGGTATCATTTTAGTTTACACTACCGTCTTCCAATCAGTAGGTAATGCTTGGGCTGCCTTTATCATGGCAATTACTCGTCAAGGCGTTGTCTACTTTATCGCATTAGAAATTCTAAAAGTCACATTTGGCTACCACGGTATCGTTTGGGCTCAAGCAGCCAGTGATATCATCACCTGCATCATCGGTTACTTTATTTATGAAAAGAGCCTGGATCTCAAGGATAAAATCAAAGATTAGCCAAAATAAAAACTGCTCTCTTATTGAGAACAGTTTTTTTCATGCTTATCTTTCAATTAAAGCAATTTTTCAAAAGCATCTTCATACTTAGGAATATCGCCGGCACCCATAAATACGATGACAGAATTCTTATTCTTAGTTAAATCAGCAATGTTATCTAAGTCAATAACTTCTGAACCTGGGATATTCTTAACCAAGTCTTCACTTGAAATATCACCATTAGCTTCACGAGCTGAAGCATAAATTGGAGTTACATAAGCCTTGTCTACGCCACGTAAAATTTCTTCGAAGTCTTTTTGATACTTCTTAGTTCTTGAGAAAGTGTGTGGTTGGAAGACGACAACCAACTTCTTGTCTGGGAACTTTTGACGGGCAGCTTGGATAGTTGCACGCATTTCAGTTGGGTGGTGAGCATAGTCATCAATAACTGCAATGTCGCCAAAGTCTTTTTCACTAAATCTACGCTTAGCACCCTTAAAGGTAAGAAGACCATCACGAATGTCATCCATTGGTACCTTTTCAGTGTAGGCAACCGCAATAACAGCAGTTGAGTTCAAAATGCTGTGGTCACCAAACAAGTGAATTTCAAATTCGCCAAGATCCTTGCCATGTGCTAAAACATGGAACTTAGAACCAGTAGTTGACTTCTTAATGTCAGTAGCTTGGAAGTCATCAGTGTCGTTAAAGCCGTAAGTGTATTTAGGAATATCAGTCTTAAGGTTTGGAAGACGCTTGTCATCGCCCCATACAAACAATGCCTTCTTAGTTTGATCAGCTGCTGATTGGAATGCGCTGGTGTAATCGTCTTGATCCTTGAAGTAGTCTGGGTGGTCAAAGTCGATGTTAGTCATAATTTGGTAATCTGGGTGATATGCCAAGAAGTGACGACGGTATTCATCAGCTTCGTAAACGAAGAAGCGTGAGTCTGGAACACCCTTACCACGACCGTCACCAATTAAGTAAGTAGTTGGTGCAACTTCACCCAAAACGTGTGACAAAAGACTAGTGGTTGAAGTCTTGCCGTGAGTACCTGAAATACCGATTGAAGTATGCATTTGAACGATTTCTTCAACAGTATCTGGATAAGATTGCCACTTAACGCCCTTATCAAGACATGCCTTAACTTCTGGGTTATCTTCCTTGAAGGCGTTACCCTTAACGATTACTTGTTCATCGTTACTCTTGATGTTGCTTGGATCAAAGTTCTTAACATCAATTCCTACTTTTTCAAGTGGCACTTGAGTGAAAGTATATTTTTCGATATCACTACCTGCTACGTTGTAGCCTAAGTCATGTAAAAGCAAGGCAAGGGATGCCATACCTGTACCCTTAATACCAATGAACCAAATTTGCTTATTCTTGTCTAACATTTATTTACCCTCGAATTTTTAACGTTTTTATTCGTTAACTATTTTACCATTTTTGTATGATATAATTTTGAAAAATTACAGAAAGGTACCCAATATGAAATTTGATAAATTTTCTCCCGTAACTGGCAATGACTTAACAATCGTCCAAGGTCAATCACGCTACGGCGTTGACTGCCAAGATAGCACAATCGATATTTATGATTTAACTACTGACAAATACTGGCAAGATAATCCTTTTCCAGGTAATCAATTGGTCTTCTTCAATTTTCAAACTGGACAAAAATTTGAACCGATGTCACGTAAAGAAAACCAATTCTTCTTTAGCGTTATCTACCAAAATGGTTATTTCTATTTTTTACATGCCCAACTTGATCAAGATCAACTAACCTTATTCAAATATCTTCCTAGTCAAAAACCTGAAATTATTCATCAAATGCCACTTACTGGTTTACATACTCTTAATTTATCGCTAGTTAATGATCGAGCACATGTCT
This sequence comes from Lactobacillus gallinarum, assembly GCF_002160635.1. Taxonomy (NCBI): domain Bacteria; kingdom Bacillati; phylum Bacillota; class Bacilli; order Lactobacillales; family Lactobacillaceae; genus Lactobacillus; species Lactobacillus gallinarum. The sequence goes on along the minus strand of NZ_NFKZ01000007.1, from coordinate 37,661 downwards.
GGATTGCTTCTTTTAATGATGCCATTGACTTCTACTATCCGCAAAAATTTTCCGTAGTTAATGAACCCGATCAAAGCCTGCTTTTCATCGATGATAACAAGCTTTACTTTGAACAAAATAGTGACTTTTATTCAGATAACGAATACGAACACATTCCTGATCGGATAATCATCAAAGATTTTAATGATCATGTTCTCAACAACATGCAAGGAAATATCATCTTGCTATCTAATGGTCTATGGCAAAAAGTTAATGATAGTTTCATCTTGCCTTATTGGGGAGAACAGCACCCGTTAAATGGTCAAGATCGGTATTGGGTAACAATTTCTGATTATACTAATTTTGAAGATCTACGTAAGAGTTATTGGAAAAATAGAATCTATCCTGGTAATCGTCTGATCTTTTTTGATCAAAAGACTGGCAAAACTTTTTCACCATTTTCAGCTAAGCCTAATATTTGTTACGGTGAAGCAATTTTCAATGATGGATTTTTCTATTTTACTCAAGTAAACATTGAGGCAAACGAATTACATATTTTTAAATACTATCCTGAACAAGAAGCAGAAATTATTTTTACCTGCTCATTAAATGCAGTAAATTTAAATGATCTATATCTAATACGTTCTGATAATCAAGTACAATTAATCAGCAATACTGATCAGAACTCAGAAACAGAAAATTCCGTAGTCAAAGGTGTTTTCCCTGAAAAATTCACCCTAACTTGTACTGAAAGTCAACTGCCTCTATTTATGAAGAATCATCAAATGTATTTCAGTGATTATGAAGAACAGTACAATGACAATGGTGATTTTGTTAAATACGTTTACTACACCTGTAGCAAAAATTTAAACAATAAATTGATTTCAAAAGAACTTGGCTTGTACACTCTAGCTCCAGACGGCAAATGGTGGTTAAGCTAACAAAAAAGTTGATAAATTAGTTTCAAAACTAGTTTATCAACTTTTTACTTTATATTTTTATTAATTATCATGTGCTATTATTTTTCTTGACCAATTAGGTAGTTCAGAAGTCATAAAATGCTTATTATCAATCCGCTGATAAATTCTAATTAATGAGTCACCTGAATTGTCATAGATACTTACAGAATCAAACTTTCTTATCAATTCGTATAATGTATTTAAGGATCTATCATATCTTTTCTTTATCATTTCTTTTCTAACACCGTGACCACCGTTTGCTACTCAAATTTTAACACGCTCAATTGCCAGTTCAGCTGATGATAAACCTACATAAAGTAAACATATATCTTGCCAATCCCAACCATTTCGACGACTTATTTCATCTGCATTTATTTCATATGGTATGACTTTATTAAACTGACTTTGAGTTAATGTGGATTTCCCCGCTCCATTCACACCAGCAAAAATATACAAAATAGGCATTAATACGGTCCACCTTGACTAATAAGTTTTTGCTGTTTTTGTGCCAGAATATAATTATAAATACTATTCCATAATGTCCATTCATTTTGATCTTTTGCATCATTACAATGTTGCTCAACATCAATTAGACTAACGGCATTAATTGAGCGAATAATTTGCTCAGTATCTGACATAAAATCACATCCTTTGAGTATATATTATACAAAATTAAATCAAAAAAAGATTGCAAAACCATTCAGGTGTTGCAATCTTTTTTATATACTAAATTCAAATTATAAAGTAATTTCACCACTAGCGATCAATTCGTCGCACTTAGTTGGTTCAAATTCTGCACCAACTTCAAAGTTGTCAGGAACAACCATAATACCACGCTTTTGTGGTGCGTGTGGAAGTCCTAATTCACGAGCTGAACAAATCATACCGTATGAATCAACACCGCGAAGAGCGCCTGGCCAAATTTGTTCACCATTTGGCATTAAAGTACCTGGAAGAGCAACAACAACCTTTTGGCCTTGTGCAATGTTAGGAGCACCACAAACGATTTGGTGTTCTTCACCGTCACCTACTTCAACAGTAGTTACGTGAAGGTGATCTGAATCTGGGTGCTTTTCACAGGTCTTAACGTAGCCGTAAACAAGAGTTGGCTTGCCATAAGCTAACTTATCATCAAAACCAACTTCAGCAAGCTTCTTATTTAATGCTGCAAGTTCATCATCTGAAAGCTTAACTGGACCATTTGGCAACTTGTCAAAGTCGATTAACTTATCAACATTGAAAAAGTTAAAACCAATAGTCTTGCCTTCATCGTTAGTTACGCGAGTAACATCTTCTTTTTCTTCAAATGAACTACGGCCTTCATCATGACCCATAATCACGATCAAAGTATTAGGATAAGCTTCTTTATTAGTACTAGTAATCATGCTTCTCTATTTTCTCCTTTTAATCAAGTGATCGTAAAAAGTTTTCTACTTCATCTTTAGTTTTACGGTCCTTATTTACTAGTCTACCAATTTCTTTGCCATCTTGGTAGACAACAAATGAAGGAATTCCCATAATCATTAATTTTTTTGCAACATCCATTGAGCCATCACGGTCAATTTGGTAAAACTTAGCATCTGAGAAATCTTTTTCAATTTCTGGCAAGAATGGATCTAAGAAACGGCAATCAGGGCACCAGTTTGCAGAAAATTCCAATACAACGCGGCCTGACTTCGTGATTTCTGTTAATTGATCTTCTGTTAATTCTTTAATCTTTTCCATAATTTTATCCCTCATTATCAGCTTACTATTTATAAGTATTTTAATGATTAAAAATTCATTTTACAAGTGCTATGCTTCAAAACTTGCATGCAATGCATAAATTGGATTGCCTTTAGCAGCAAATTTATGCTCGTATTCAGTTTCAATATTCTTCTCCACGATTTCAGGCTTTTCGTGATGTAAGTCTACTGAAACGAAATCAAAGTGCATCCCAAAATTATTCATACTTTGCACAGAATAAGCAAACAAACCAGAATTATCTGTCTTAAATTCGATATGACCGTCATTAGTTAAGACTTGTTGATATTTAGCTAAAAAGCTCTTATAAGTCAATCTACGCTTCTCGTGGCGGGTCTTTGGCCATGGATCACTAAAGTTTAAGTAAATGACATTTGTGCTGTTTTCAGGGAAGAAACAGTTAATATCAGCCGCATCCCCACGCAAAATTTGTAAGTTATCTAGACCCTTTTCAAGCTTAGTTCTCAAAATAATCCCAGCTGCAGTAGTTTGAAGTTCAAGTGCTACATAATTTTTATCGGGATTATTTTCAGCTAATGTAGTAATAAAATGTCCTTTACCAGAACCTACTTCAATTTCAATCGGATTGTCATTACCAAAACGTGCTGCCCAATCAATCTTCTTGTCAGGGTCAGGATTTTGCAAAACACTTTCAGGATGTTCATTAACGAGCTTTACAGCCCAAGGTTTATTTCTTAATCTCATTCTTTCAATTCCTATCTCTTTATTTTTTGTTGTTTAACTCTAACTGGCAAATAACCATAATTGATAATCATCGTGAAGACAAACAATACCACAATACTAATCCAAAGATGAGAATCAATTGGCAATAATATCAACCAGAATACGCTGACTAATAACCATTGAATCAAAAGTCCTAAGTTTAAGACTTTGACTAAGTCTTTCCCGCGATTATCACGCACAATGGGATAAACACGATACATGATGTTTGAATCAAATTCGGTTGCCATTGGCAATAATTGGTAAACGGTCAAGAAAATAACTAAGCAGGACAAACCAAGTGCCCAGCGCCAATCTTGTACTAGCCAGGAAATCAAAATGGCAAAAACTGTCATTCTAACTAATAAATTCAAGTATTCTGGATTTCTAAGCAGTGATCTCCGGTACAAGAATAAGTTAGGATTTTCTTTAGCAATTGCCTTAGGTAAAAGAAAATCAAGATATTTTCTACGTTTAATCGTCACTTGTTTTTCTTCAACATCGGTGAACATGCTGAAGATGCTGTAGACACGGTCTTTTCTTGCCTTTTCACTTTCAACAGCATAACGCCAGTTAAAAACTCCCTTATCTTTTTTTGTACCTAAGTGACCCATCATCATTAAAACAATGACTTCAATCGGATATACATAAGAACCAAGGCTACCAATTAATAAAACCACCAAGGTAATTAATAAGCTAACCCAATTAGGAAAATTGTAGTAAAAATACAAATTCTCTTTTTCAATTAATATCATGACTGCCTTTAAGAGAATCGTCCCAATTAAAATTAAAGCATATGACCAGACTGGAATTCCTGCCTTAATCGTAGCAAATGGAAATAAAATTCCCCCTAAGAGTACAATCAAGATTGTTGGCAAAACCAAGCTATACTTGATCATTGGTTTGAGATATTCATCCATCTGCTCATCTTGAGTGAACAAAAACTGCATATCAGCATCTTTTAACAAAGTAACCAAATGCCCCGTTAATAGCGGTAGCCACAATAAAAAGCCCACTAATGGCTTGTAAAACCATAAGTTATTGGGGATCACTTTCATGGCTTGTGCATACCAGAACATCAAAGCCCCGAATAAAAAGATCAAAGCCAAAATAAAGAAGTCATTGAAAACCAGTGTTAAATACTTAACTGATTGCTTAAGGTTTTCGTTTAACCTTTTTTTCGCTAAATCACGCATTGCCATTATCCTCTCTATTCAAAGCTAAATAGAGTTTATCAAATGGATCATCAGGCCTTAAACCATAGTGCTGACGAATTTCTTGCAAATTGCCAATCACTTCAATTGTTCCGCGATTTAAAACAGCATAATTAGAAATTGCTTGTTGCGCATCAGCTAATACGTGAGTAGTCATCAGCACCATCTTGCCGTTAGCAATTGACTGCTTAATTAAATCTATCAAATTGGCTACCGCAAGTGGATCAAGCCCAGTAAATGGTTCATCAATAACGAGCAAGCTTGTATCTGCTAAAAAGGCTGACACGATCATTACCTTTTGTCGCATCCCTTTAGAGAAGTGAATTGGTAACCAATCAAGCTTATCATCTAATCTAAACATTTTAAGCAATTCATGTGCTCGATCCCATGACTTACTTGCATCAAGGCCATAACTAAGCATGGTTAATTCCAAATGTTCCTTTAACGTTAATTCTGGATACAAAACCGGTGTTTCAGGAATATAAGCAACTTGCCGCTTAAATTTGGTTGGCTGCATCGTCAAATTCACGTCATTGAGTAAAATCTTACCCTTCTGTGGTCTAAGCAAACCTAAAATGTGCTTAATCGTAGTCGACTTACCCGCACCGTTTAAACCAATTAAGCCCAGTGCTTCTCCTGGCTTAATCTCCAAATTAATATCTTTAATAACTGGGACACCAGTATAGCCCCCAGTTAAGTGTTCAATTTTTAATGTCATTTTTTCGTTTCTTTCCTTAGTAAACTATCATGTTTTATAATATCATGGATATTAGTAGAAACTAAAGTCTAACAAATAAGAGGTAATTATATGGAAAATAAAAATTTAGTTGACGATTGTTTATTCTGCAAAATTATCCGCGGTGAAGTTCCAAGTTACACTGTCTTTGAAAACGACGACGTTAAAGCTTTCTTAGACATTTCTCAAGTTAACCCAGGCCACACTTTGATGATCCCTAAGAAGCACATCACTAACTTATTTGACTACACTAAGGAAGATGCCCAAAGATATTTGCAATACATTCCTGAAATTGCTAATGCAATCAAAAAGGCATTTCCTAACGTTACTGGTATGAACATTACCACTAACAACGGTAAGTCAGCTAACCAAGTAGTAATGCACTCACATATTCACTTCATTCCTCGTTTTGAAGGCGATGGCTTGAAGCTCATGACTCGTAACAACGCCGATCAATACGATGAAGCAAAATACAATGAAGTAGCTGATAAGATTAAAGCTCAATTTTAAGGAGAAATAATGAAACATTTTCTTTTAGGTACTATTTTTGGTGCAGCAGCTGGAACCGTTTTTTCTTGCATGAAAGATAGCGAAGGCAATCGTCCCGGCAAACCACTCAAAGATGAATTTGATGCATTTAAGCATGAAACTAGCCGCTTTAATCAAGCTTTACAAAAAGCCAAAAAAGCTAGTCAAGATTTAAATGATCAAATGCCTCAAGCTGAACGAACTATTAGTGATATCAGTGATAATATTGAAAAATATTCAAGACATATTGAACCAACTGTTGATAAAATCAAACAAAAAAGTGATCAATTAAATCAAGATTTTGGTGAAAATAATATCGTTAAATAAGAAATATTAAAGAAAATTTGATTTTTTTATGAATATTGCTTATTTGAAAACGAAACAACTAATTTTATGGTATATTAGTTGACAGTTACTTAATTAAGGATGTGGAGATTTATTTATATGAAGAGTTATATGAAAAAAGTTGCTGCAGTTGTTGCTGTAGCTGGTGTTGCTTTATCTACTGCTGCCTGCTCAAATAGCGGCAACAATGCTACTGTTGCTTCATACAAGGGTGGTAAGATCACTCAACAACAATACTACGATGAAATGAAGAAGTCTCAAGCTGGTAAGTCAGCTTTGGCTAACATGATTATTAACCGTGCTTTGGAACAACAATACGGCAAATACGTTTCATCAAAGAAAGTTGACAAGCAATACAACAACTACAAGAAGCAATACGGTTCACAATTTAGTGCTGTTTTACAACAAAATGGTATGACCGCTTCAACATTTAAGCAAAACTTGAAGACTAACTTGCTTTCTGAAGCAGCTTTGAAGCACATTAAGAAGATTTCTAAAAAGCAAGAACAAGAAGCTTGGAAGAATTACCAACCTAAGGTAACTGTTCAACACATTTTAGTTGCTAAGAAGTCAACTGCTGAAGACATTATCAAGCAATTGAAGGATGGTAAGAGCTTCAAGAGTTTAGCTAAGAAGTACTCACTTGATACTGCTACTAAGAATAAAGCCGGTAAGCTTCCTGCATTTGATTCAACTGATAACACTTTAGACAGTGCATTCAAGACTGCCGCATTCAAGCTTAAGACTGGTGAAGTTACTGAAAGTCCAGTTAAGTCACAATCTGGTTACCACGTAATCAAGATGATTAGTCACCCAGCTAAGGGTAAGTTTGCTGATCACAAGAAGGCTATCGATGATGAAATTTACGCATCAATGGCTCAAGATCAAGCTGTTATGAAGGACGTTATTGCTACTGTATTGAAGAAGGCAGACGTTTCTATCAAGGATAACGACTTAAAAGATGTATTATCAGCTTACGTTTCAACTGGTGCTACTAAGTAATAAATTTTACTAAATTAAAAAATCCAATTCTCGCTTGAGAGTTGGATTTTTTCTTTACTCTTAATTATCTATCCTTTTAATAACAGCGTAAGTAACCGCTTTAATGCTACAATTAAAGTATAGAAAGAAGCTTTAATCATGAATGAAATCAAGTTAAAAGGTGGTCACTTATCACTTCCCGAATTAAACGCAATTTTTACTACCATTCCACAAGAATTTGATGTTCTTGATGAAAATGATATCGTCGTATGGTCATCAATGAATGAGCATCGCATCTTCCCTAGAACCGAGAAAGATATTGGTAAAACTGTCTTCGAAGTGCATCCCGGTCACTCACAAGGACGAGTTAAAGCAGTTTTAAAACAAATGCACGAAGGTGAGCGTAATTCAATTTCAATCAATATTCACAAAAACGGACAGCCATTAAATATTTCTTTTTATAGCCTTCACGATGATAATGGTAAATATTTAGGCTGCGTAGAAGTTACTCAACCCGTCCAAAGTTATCAGGTTAAAGGTAGTAAATGGCGTAATTTTATAAATATAATTCACAAAAAATAATTACTAAAAAAGCAGTACAAACGATAATTTGTACTGCTTTTCTCTATTCTAAATGTCGTGCCTTTTCCAGTGCTGGATCATGCTTAGGGTGATAATACCTCTTACCATCTTGGCTAAGCAATGGTTCTGTAAACTGCCCCTTAGGCGTATGCTGCAAAGCATTCGTTACAGCATACACAGTCGCATCTAAATCATCAATGCGGTGAAGCAATTCAGCTTCAAGCAAGGCTGGCAACTTAGGTGAACCATATTCAAATTTACCATGATGCGATAAGACCATATGTCTAAGCAAAAGCAAATCTTCTGATTCAAGATCAAAGTTTAATTCATTAGCTGCAAGCATAATTTGTTCATCTATTAATACTAAATGACCAACTAGATTTCCTTCAGCCGTGTACTGTGTTGCAGCAGGTCCTGTAAGCTCTAAAACTTTGCCCATATCATGTAAAATACATCCTGCGTAAAGCAAAGACCGATTAACTTGCTCATAATTATCAGACAAACCTTTAGCATCCTTTAACATCGATAATGTGTGAAATGCTAATCCGCCTCGAACCGCATGGTGATTACTTTTGCCCGCTGGATAATCATAGAATCTTTTACCCCATTTTTTAAGCAAATATTCTACGATTGTCTTCCAAGTCTTATTTTGAATCTGAGCCACAAAATTGTTAATCTCCTGCTCCATTTCATTAATTGGTTCAGGAGCAGATTTAATAAACTGATCAAGCTCATATCCTTCTTGTGGACCTACAACACGCAAACTATAAATTCGAATCTGTGGTCGCCCTTGATACTCTTCTCTTTTACCATTTAACTCAACGATCGTACCAGTACTAAAGGTCGCTGCATCCTGATTATTAGCATCCCAATAATTGCCACGGATTTCACCTGAGCCATCGCCAAATTGCATAGCTAAATAAAGATTATTTTTCTTATTATGACGCAATTGTGAATTCTTAATTAAGACCACAATATCCATTTCTTCACCATCGTTATAATCTAACAATCGTTTAAGCATCTTGAGTTCCTTTCGTAAAAGTTAAAGGCGTAATTTCTAATTGATCAACCAATTTTTCTTGAGCAGTAAAAATCAATACTTGATTATTTTCACTAATCTTTTCAAGTAATTTCTTAATATAGCTGATTCGACGATCATCAAAATTAACAAATGAATCATCAATTAAAATTGGTAAATTAATCTTATCTTTGATTTGTTCAATAAATGCTAATTTCAATGCAAAGTAAAGCTGTTCGGCTGTCCCACGAGACAAGTATTTCACTTCACGCTTCTTACCATCTTTACGCATAACCGTTAGCTTTTTATCTAAAACGATATTTACGTAGCGACCACCAGTAAGCAAAGCAAAATATTCCTTAGCGGCATTCAGCATCTTAGGGAAACGCTCATTGGAAGCTAAATCGAGTGAACGGCTAATCCACTTAGAAGCTAGCAAATTAGCCAGATACTCTTGACTGCTGTTAACGAAATTAGTTTCGGTATTGGCTAGCTCCTGCTTTGCCTCAAAAACTGCAGTAGAATCAGCCAAATTGTCCAATTGAACCTGCAATTTAGCCACCTGCTGCTGTAATTCATCAATTTCTTCAGTTACATCAGAAGATTGGGCAGCCAGACTTTGAAGTTGTGCTAAAACCTTGCCTGGTTCTTTGGCTTCTTGTTTTAATTCATCTAAATCATCATGCAAACTTTTTTCAAGAGCATCATATTGAGCTTTAATTTTAGCTTGATCTAAAGACTCTTGATAAGCTGCATCATAATCCGCCATATTTTCTACATTAGCTTGCGCAAACACAGCCTTTAATTTTAAACCAAGCTCTTTTAACTCTTGCTTATCCTGATTCAGTGAACTAGTTAAATTAGACTTCTTCTGCGTTAATTCTTGTTGTTTATTAATTTGTTCTTCGATCTCATCTAATCCATTCAAAACCTGATCAAAATCATCGTCGATCGGCTCTCTTAAGACATTCTGGACATTGGCAGCTAATTGAGCAACTTGCCGATTAATTTTATTTAATTCTTCCGCATTAGTCTTTTCGGCACTCTCTTTAAGCTTGTATTGATTTAAATTAGTCAACACACTATTCAGATCCAACATATCAGGATCCAAATTATATTTTGAATAAAAAGCTTGCCTTTGATTTTTAACTGCCTTTTGTTTTGCTAAAATATCTGCTGCTTGTTTACTTGCCTGTGTATTTTTGACATAGCCAAAGCCTGCAAGTCCAATACCAGCTATTAATACAATAATCCCTACCACTCCAGCAGTTCCTAATAAAATTAAACCTAGAACTACTAGTACAGCACCAACAATATACCAAAGTTTATCACTAGAGCTAATTTCATTAACTTCTTCATTTTGTTTTGCTGGCAACGCTAAGAAATCTTCTTTTAGCTGCTTAATATCTTCTGTATTTAAATCGCGTAGCTCATTAATTTCAGGTGATAAAGCAAGTAGTTGCTGCTCTTCTTGCTTCAACTGATCAGCTTTTTGTAAACAATTACGATATTCAACCTGCCATTGCAATAACTGCGGCTTTTGTTGAACAACTTTCTTAGATTCGTTTAGATCAATTAAGTCTTCTTCTGTTAACTCAGATAATTGCTTTTGTAAAGATTGCATCATCTTTTGTAAATTTCGCCCTTGAGCCATTAAATCTTGAGCTTTTTGGTAGTTTTCACTATCAAATTTGATATCTTTTATCTGCTTTTGTAAATCTAATAAAGTTGTATAGTTGCTTAATTCTTTTTGTAAATCACGCAAACTTGCCTGTTTAGTTTGAATATTTGCTAAAGCCTGCTGTGCCTTTTTCAACCGATCTTGATGATCTTTCAGATCCTGAGCAAGCTCTTCATAATCACTAAATTCCGCTTTAGTTTGAACTAACTTGTCACGATCCGTTTCTATTTGCTTTAATAGGCGGTTAACTTCTGGCTTTTTCCCAGTCTTTTTAAATAGTTTGCCAGCTTCCTTGGCAAAATCATCACGTAATTTCAGTAATTGACCACTATTAGCCGCACCTAAATAATAAATACGCTCCAGCAAATCTTCCTGACTCAGACTAGTAACTTGGCCCAACATTTCCTGATTAAAAATAAAGCTATCAGCATAAAAAGAGCCATCAATATTTTGAATCTGGTCAAAAAACAAGCTTTCAGGGACAACTTGACCGTCTTTTTTAACGGTTAAAATTCCTTTTTTAGTTTTATCACCCTTGGCATAAAGACGTTCCAGCTCATATTCTGAATCACCGTTTTCAAAAATCAAGCTACCGCCCATTGGACTAACATGTGCTAGCGGCGTATAGTCTTCAAAAAATGGCGAAGCATTGCTACGCAAATGAAAACCAAACATTATTTGCTTAATAAAAGCTACAGTTGTACTCTTGCCGGCTTCGTTAGCACCAAAAAAGACATTAATTTGGTCACCAGGTAAATCAAATTTTTTATTAGAGAATTGGCCAAAGTTGACTATCTTAATTTGTTTCAGTCTCATCAGTAATTCCTTTCAATTTACCCATTAACTTAACCTCAGTTAGTTGCTTCACAGCCTTAATAAAAGCGGGATCTTCCGTTAATTGAGCTGCTATAGGATCCTTTTTCTTCCAATCGCTAACAATCTTATCAAACTCATCATTTTCAAATATTTCTGCCTTAGCTTGCTCAAAGGCTTGCTGATCATTTTCATTAAGTTCCAAATTAGAACTTATTTTCAACCGTACATCTACTAATTGCGAATCAAACGGCAAATTCTGTGAAATGTTTTGCCAAAAATCCGTGTCTTGCACTAGCTCTTGTTCTTCATCAGTCATAAATTGGGCGCCAGCAGTAGTTAAACTGAAATAAGTTTTTTGTTTTGCATTATTTAGACTTGCAATAATTTCATTTTGTAAATCAGCTTTACTAATTTGAGTATCTAATTCAACTTGTACTCCTTGCCATAAAATTGGGCCTGTCGTCTTAAATTCAATACTTGTTTTTTTAGTATTCTCATCAATCACGCCAAGGTAGCATCCCTTAGCACCCATTTCATTGATGTGACGTCCTTGAATATTGCCTGAATAAACAATCCATGGCTTTTCACTCAAATTACGCCGAGCATGAATATGTCCTAAAGCAAAATAATCATAATTCAATGCTTGAACCTCAGATACCGTAAACGGTGCATAAACATTTTTACGGCTATCAGCTTCTTTTTCTTGGGCGTGCATTAAACCAAAAGTATAATTATGTTCCTTTCCAGGAAAATCTGGAATTTTATCTTCTGTAATATGATTATTTAAATATGAAAAGCCCACAACATCGTAGTTAAAATTATCTTTAGTCTTAAATGTTGCTTTTTCTACTGCTTCATTTGCACCAATCAATTTAAAATATGGGCTCTGATTAACCAATAAATCTTCACGTCGCATATGATCATGATTACCAAAAATCATTACTACTTGGATCTGCGCATCTGTTAAACGTTTAATCTGCTGTGCAAAAAACAACTGCGAACGTGGAGATGGCTTAGCACTATCAAAGGTATCACCTGCAATTAAAACCAGGTCGACCTTTTCAGCCAACGCCAAATCTACAATCCGTGTTAATGATTGGTCTGCTGCTTGATATATCTGATTAAATTCCTTAGATGGCAAAAAAGATAGCCCGCGAAATGGACTATCTAAATGCGCATCTGCAAAATGAATGAATTTCATCGCAAATTCTAGTTTCTAAGACCTTCATAAAGATCATTAATTGGCTTAGTGTAAGCCTTTTGGATTTCACCTAACAAATCATACAAACCTTGTTCACTCTTAAGAAGAGCAACGATCTTATCGTTCTTTTGAACTTGAGCATTCAATTCTTGGTAAGCCTTTTGATCTTCATCAGATAAAGGTTGACCACTTTGTTGAGCTTGCATGATCTTAGCTTGAAGTTCATCCATCTTCTTAAACATTGCTGCACTTTCACTGTCTGCTTGAACAGCCTTAACAGCGTCACCTACAGCCTTGTATTGGTCAGTCTTGGTTAAATCTTGTGCTAATTGATTAGCTGAATCATAAATATTAATCATATGGGTCCTCCTAAATTTTATCGGCCAAATAAACCTTTGACATCATTATACCATTCATTAATTTTCTGTCCTGCAGATCCGATACCATCTTGAATTTTTTGTCCCCAACCGTTGGTCCAATCAAAATTGGATCCATTGTTTTTGACAAGCTGACCTGGTGATTTTTCGGTAAATTGCGTTTGAGCAGTATATGGTAGGATCCCTTCCATTTCTGCTTTGTACAATCGTGTAATTCCTGTTTCAGATACTCCTTGCATATAACGCTGCTTACTTGTTTGATCAAAACCAACCCAAGTAGCTAACACGATATCAGGAGTATAACCGACGATCCATTGATCCTTTGTTCCAAAACCATATGAGTTAGGAACTTCAGTTGAACCAGTCTTACCAGCAACACGGAATCCATTAGGTTGAGCAGTCTGAGCAGTACCATTAGTGAAAACGCCAAGCATCATCGTCGTCATTTCTTTAGCAGTATTCTCAGAAATAATTCTATGATTACCTGGATTATTATTTTCGACTAACACATTGCCACTTGCATCAGTAATTTTAGTAATAAAGTAAGAATTATTAGGTAAATTACCTTTATTAGCAAAAGCAGAATATGCACGAGCCATCTGTAAAGGCGAAACCCCTGTAGAAAGTCCACCTAATGCCAAAGCTAGGTTGCGATCTGACTTAGGTACCTTTATACCAAAATTCTGAACAGATTGTACACCCTTATTTACACCAATTTTATCAAGCAGCCATACTGCAGGAACGTTTTTACTTTCCGCTAAAGCTTGGTACATCGGAATCTTATCAGAATAGCCATTATCAACATTATGCGGCTCATAACCATTTTTACCAAACTTTTGCAACTTGTTAGAAAGCTCAGAATCATAATGATAACCATCTTGAAGAGCCGGTGCATAAACAGCGATTGGTTTAATTGATGAACCAGGCTGACGCTTCATTTGAATTGCACGGTTATAACCACGGAAAACGTGTTTACCGCGACCACCGATTACAGCTCGTACAGCACCTGTTTCTGGATCCATTGCCACACTTGCACCCTGACATTCTGTGCCATCAGTACCATTTTGTGGGAAAAGCCAGCTTTCATTAAAGGTATCTTGCAATCTTCCCTGATAATTTTGATTAAGAGTAGTGTAAATCTTAAGTCCCTTATTCATTACTTGCTCTTCAGTCAAGCCGTATTTGCTAATAGCTTCATCTACTACAGCATCAAAGAAATATGGATAACGATAGCCATCTTTATTTCTAAAGGTATTCCGCAAAGTTAACCCTTGCTTAGAGTAAGCTTTAGCTTGAGCAGCAGTTAACTTACCATTATCAGCCATTAATCCTAAAATCAAATTACGCCGCGCCAAAGCATTGGCCATATGATCAACAGGATTATAAAAACTTGGATTACGTAAAATTCCTGCTAATGTAGCAGCTTCTCCTACTGTCACATCACTGGCATTTTTACCAAAATACCTGCGACTGGCATCCTGCACGCCCCAGACACCATTGCCAAAATATGCATTATTCAAATACATCGTTAGAATATCTTTTTTGGAATAAACATGGTTAATTTCAATCGCAAAGAATAATTCTTCTAATTTTCGTGAAAAAGTCTGCTGCTGGGTCAAAAGCGAGTTTTTAGCCAGTTGCTGGGTTAGAGTCGAACCACCACCAGTTACTTGTCCGTGGTTAATAACCAAACTTACTGCTGCACGCGCCATTCCCTTAATACTAAAACCAGGATTTTTCCAGAAAGTACGATCTTCTGTCGAAATTACTGCATTTTGAATATTGGGAGAAATTTTATCATATTCAACGAATGTACCTTTTTGTGAATATAAAGAACCAGCTTTTTTGCCTTTATAATCATAAATAGTTGTCGTTGTTGAAAGTGAAGCCTTCAAATTTGAGATATTCGAAGTCTTAACTTTAATTGTATAATATGTACAAGTTATCAATATAAGAGTGAGCAGGATTAAAATAATCCAGCGTCCGATAAAGAAGCGGCGATCAATTCGATGCCAAACATCTTTAAAACCACTTCTTTTTGGTTGGTCGTTATTCATTAATACAATGCTCCTTTTTAGAAACAAGAAAATTGTATCACATTGCTAGTACACTTGTTTAGACTTGCAACAGTCTTAGGAAATATTTATGGTTTATCATTTTACACTTTTTTATCCTAAAAATCTCGAACCCTTACCCGTCAATGACGTATTGCGTAAATTGCTTATTCCGAGAAAATGGCGTCACTACTTGCGCATTGAACAAAACATTACAATTAACGGCAAATACCGCTATTTTAATCAGGAAATTTCGCCAGGCGATAAAATTGACATCACATTAGATCAAGTTGAATCTACCCAGCAAAAATATCCAGCTAGTGGAAAGTTACCTGATATCATTTACGAAGACGATAATTTATTGATTATTAATAAAAAGAAGGGGCAAAAAACTCACCCCAACTTAAATGAAACTGACACAGCTTTAAATGATTGCGCCACTTATTTAGGACAAAATCCCTACATTGTTCATCGATTAGATATGCTTACAGGCGGCTTACTGCTTGTTGCAAAAAATCCTGCAGTAGTGCCGATTTTAAATCGTGAATTAACCACCAAAACTTTTCATCGTGATTATTTAGCTAAAGTTGATCATGCAGAAAAATTAAACGATCAAGGTACAATTAATCAGCCAATTGATCATGATCCTGATGATCAGCGAAAAAGAATGATCTCACCTGCTGGACTTCATGCCGTAACACATTATCAAGTGTTAAAAAGAAATGATGATAATACAGCGGTAGTCAAACTAACTTTGGAAACTGGTCGTACTCATCAAATCCGTGTGCATTTAGCATCCCTTGGTACACCAATCGTTGGCGACCCGCTATATAACCCCAGCTTTGCTGGAGAAGATTTAGCGCTTGACGCTTATGAAATTTCGTTGATTAAACCTTTTTCTTTTGAGAAATTAACAATTAAATTACCAAAAGAAAAAATCAAATTGTAAACAAAAACCGTAGCCTTATCAAAGACTACGTTTTTTAGTTATAAACTATTTATTCTTCACTCATAACAACATTATTTTTAATGCTCACTTGCACCAGTAGATGCATCTGCATGATCTGCTTCTTCACTAGCACCGCTAACAACATCAGCCTTCTTCACATCGCATCCTTCGGTATCCATGCCTGGCATCCAAACATCTTCTAGCTTCACTCCTCTTTCTTCGGCAAAGGCCTTAGTCAAAGTCTTCATATCCATTAACTTATAATTCTTAGGATGATCTGGATCAAAGATTTCGATTTGTGCCATCATACCGGCATCTTCATGTTCAATGATATGGCAGTGATACATAAAGACTCCCTCAAGTGGGAATTTAACCAATAAGCGCACAGTTTCTCCTGGTGCAACAGGAACTGTATCTTTGTAAACACCAACTTCATTTGGATATGGCTTTTTTCCATTACGAGATACTACTAAAAAGTGCGTGCCGTGAATATGGAATGGATGAATCATACCTTCTTTTTTTGAATTAGTATTAGTAACGTCCCAATATTCAGCTTGACCGACTTTTTGTTCCATATCGATTCTTTGCATAGCAAAACGTTTACCATTCATCTTATCACAGCCATCCATGGTGACCTTACGAACGGGTAAACTTGGGTCAACTTCTGGAATTTCTGGTGTAAACAAAGTGGCAGGAATTTCTGAATTATCATCCTCAAATTTATGAATCCGGAATTCGATCAATTTGAAGTCATCAGTGTAAAGACTTACTACGTCGCCCTCATGGTATTGACCAAAATCGACTACAACTTGTAATCTCTCACCTGGTGTTACTAACAACTGCGTCATCTTAATTGGATGTGGTAAGAAAGAATCATCTCCTGCAATTTGAGTCATAACTAAATCGTCATCAAAGTGTAAACGCCATTCACGTCGGTTAGAGCCACCTAAGAAAAGCAATCTGACCTTTTGCGTAGTAACATCAACGTAAGGACGAACGACTCCATTAATCATCGGAGTATCGCCAAAAATCCCCATTTGATTGTAATCAGCCCGATAATCCAATTGGTTATGTTCATGGAAAGTACGATCTTGTAAAATAACCGGAAATTCATCAATACCATACTTTTTTGGAATTGGCAGCTTAGCTTCGTTTTCATCAGTTACTACTACACCCATCGCAAGACCCATCCAAACTTGGGCAGCCGTTGATGGACATGGATGAGCATGCAGCCAAGTTAAAGCAGCTGGTTGATTAACTGTAAATTCGATCTGCTTTTCTTCACCGGGATAAACTGGGGCATGACAACCACCATCCGTAATAGGCCCTGGAACTTCTATACCATGCCAATGATAAGTAGTTAATTCTGGCAAACTATTTTTTAAAGTTACATGAACACGTTTGCCTTTCTCAACTACCATCGTCTTTCCTAATAAAGGTGCATTATAGCCCCAAGTCTTAGTCTTCTCACCAGGTAAAATTTGACTTTCACCTACAATTGATTCTAGTGTGAACCAAACATCAGTAGCAGTTTCCTTATCAGACTTTAATACTGGTGGAACAGTTAACGGCTGAGCTTCTACTCCTTCAGGAATTTTCAAATTCTTATAGTCAAAGTGATTTTTGTCAAAGTCTTCCTTATCTTCAAAATAATCTCTATAAATTTTTTCAGACATTTCTTTCACTCTTTATGTTTTTACTCACTTTTGTCTTAGCACCCTCTTTCTAAGCAAGCAAAGCATTTGAATTCTGTTATTTTTTAATTCAACTACTTCTTAGCTATATTAATTTTTATCACCTAAATTTATTACAAATACTTAATAATTCTTAAAATAGTTATTTAATCGTTAAAACAGCTTTATTAATTTATGAAAAATAAAAAGATTGATTATTCGCATCACATAATGTGATTTATAATAATCAATCTTTTCATCTACCTGCTATTATTCATAATGCAACACACTAGCATCAAATGAATTTGTATCCTTCACTCCTGTATACATCATCATTTCAGCCAATTCTTCATTCATCTTTTTCAGCTTATCTTCTGTCGCCCTAGTACCACTCTTCAATAATTCTGATAAAATTCCGCGACCAATCAAAACTGCATCTGCACCCAAAGCTAAAGCCTTATATGCATCATATCCACTCATTAAAGACCCATCAGCATAAATCTCCATACCGCTACCAGCTAAAGCTTTCTTAATTTCGGGCAAGATTGATAAAGGCGGAATACCAAATGGTACGCGTCCATGGTGATGAGATACTACAATCGCCTTGCAGCCAGCTTGACGCGCCTTAAGTGCATCCGAAACTGACAGCCCTCCTTTAGCAATAAATGGTAAATTGGTACTTTCAGCATAATGCTTTAAATCTTCCATCGTAATTGGACCTAATGGAATACCATCAACTACATCATATTTACCATTCTTACCTGCAATATGGTCTATGTCGATCCCAACAGCAACGGCACCTTTTTCTTCGGCGAATTTAATTTCATCTAAGATCTTATTGTGATCCGCAAATGGCTTAATGATTCGAATAGTATCGCCGCCTTGAGCAACAATCTCACCATATTCTTCATTTGTTTCCATACCGATCCAATTCAGTAAATCCATGTTGCGTGCAGCTATTGCCTTTTCCTGCATTGGTTTTCTAGTTTTATCACTTAATACTTTGTTCAAGTGAGATACAGCGGCTGGCATTAATGGGGATGAATATTTTCTACCTAAGATTGTAGTAGTTAAATCTGGTTCTACCGCATCAATCACACGCATCTCCACTAAAATGTTATCTAAGAAGACACGATTATGAACATTGGCATCATCAGCCTTGCCACTAGTTACTGGAATCATCCCTTTAGGACCAGGCCATTCGCTTTTGACTTGCACTGTCTCTTTACTCTTATTTTTATCAGGCTCCATCAAAGATGAACCAGAATTAACATCAATAGTTTGGGATGCGCCCGTCACTACATCATTTTGATTGTCTTTATTCATAAAAATCCCCTTTCAAATCACAACGTAACAAGACTGATTTCAAAAATATTATTATTCATCGCCAGATCCTGCGCCATCTTAAAATAAGTCATATTTTTAGGAAACTTAAGGTTGCAAACGCAGATATACACATTTTGCGCATCAATTTGCTTATTAGCATCAACTTTAAAATTAAAATGTTTTACCTGTATTTTATTCTACTTAAAGTACGGCTGTAAAACTTGATCAAGTGTATGACGATCAGTATATTTTAATTCAACCTGCTTATATGTATTTACTTTAACAATTTTACGTAAAATGACTACCACCAGCAAAACAAACGCTCCACCGACAATTGCAATGCAGTAATATCCCATGCCAATTGCTAAACCGATACTTGCAGTAGCCCACAAAGATGTCGCTGTAGTAAGTCCCATTACAAAATGGTGAGTAATAACGATGGTGCCTGCGCCGATAAAGCCAATGCCGCCAATCACTTGAACGATTAGACGGGCTGGATCGACTCCGAGAACGGTTGACAACTCGTGGTAATTTTTAGCGTAATACAGAACCTGATTACAAATTGCTTCTTGTATCAATGCTAAGATACACGCTCCTAGACAAACCAAGATATGCGTTCTAAGGCCAGCTGGATGATTATGCTCTTCTCTATCCAAGCCAACAATTGCCGCAAAAATTGTAGCCATTGATAAACGTAAAATTATTTCTAAAAAATTAAGTTTGAAACTCATCATAATCTGGGGAACTTGGTTCCATACCCAATGGGCAAAAATTATTCTTTCTTACACCTTTATTCAAAAAAATAATTAAGAATAGTCAACGAAAGCTATTTTCGAGCAAAATTCTTGCATTTTTTCAAAATAACTATATCTATTTTCTCAGTTAAGAGTATAATCTTTGGTTGTACTATTTTTCACATATTTTTTCTACTGGAGGAGTAAAAAGTATCTACTATGGAACATACTTGGTTAATGAAATATTTCGCTGAATTTTTCGGTACGATTATTTTGGTAGTTTTAGGCAACGGTTCAGTTGCCAATTCAGTATTGCGTGACACTGGAGGTAACAGTCGCGATGGACAAGCCAATGGTGGGTGGCTGCTTATCGCATTTGGCTTCGGTTTTGGTGTCATGCTTCCTGCAATGTTGTTCGGTTCAATTTCAGGTAACCACTTGAATCCGGCCGTAACTCTTGCACAAGCATGTGCAGGTGCATTTCCTTGGGATCAAGTTCTGCCATATATCTTGGTGCAAATGCTTGGTGCAATCGTAGGTCAGCTTTTGTTAGTCGCTGTCTACTGGCCATACATTAAGAGAACTGCCAGCGATGACGCTGTTTTTGCCAGCTTTGCGACTGGTGACTCTGCCAACAGTAAGCTGAACGGTTTTATCACTGAATTTGTTGGTACAGCTATTCTTTTATTCGTAGCTGTTGGTTTATACCGTGGCATGTTCTTCAAGCAATCAGAAGATATTGCCAACATCGGTGTTGGTTTCTTAATCACCGCATTGGTTATGGCTGTTGGTGGTCCTACAGGTCCTGCATTAAACCCTGCAAGAGACTTAGGTCCACGTATCGTTTATGCACTTTGCCCATTACCACATAAGGGTTCCGCTCACTGGGATTACGGTTGGGTGCCAGTTGTTGCCCCAATCGCAGGTGGTATCTGCGGTGCATTGTTATACAAAATTGCATTTGGATTATAAAAAAGATCGATAATCTTCGTCAAAAACGTTGATCATCGATCTTTTTAATTATCTACAAATTTTAATTAATCTTTTTCTTCAGTTACTTTAGCTTGTTCCTTTTCATACAACATCTTATCGTAACTACGTACGAATGGAAGATATACAAAGAAAGAAACTACCAAGATTATAGCTTGCCAAATAGCAACTTTCCAGCCACCAATTAAAAATCCAGAAACTACTGGTGGTGTAGTCCATGGTACTTGTACACCATTCAAGTAAGGCAAGATACCTGTTTTAATTAATAAATAAGTTGAACCTGCTGAAAGTGATGGCATGATGAAGAACGGAATAGCTAACATTGGGTTCATTACGATTGGCAAACCAAACAAAACTGGTTCATTAATATTAAAGATTCCTGGAACCAATGCTAATTTACCGATACTCTTTAATTGTGTTGACTTAGCCATAAAGGTCATAAAGACTACCAAACCAATAGTCATACCAGCACCGGTAACAGTTGAGAATTGATCAAATAAACCTTGAACAACAATGTGGCCACCGTGAGCAGCATCAACATAACCTAATTTTTTAAAGATTGCAGCATTTTCAAGAGCATTTGCACCCAAAATTGGTCCTGCAATACCACCAACTAAGGTAGATCCATGCACACCAAAGAACCAGAAGAATGGTACTAATAATGTTAATAGCAAAATACCACCAAATGAATCAGTTACACCTTGCAATGGAGTTTGAATAGTAGTGTAAATCCATTGAGTTAAAGTGGTGTGTGCTACTTTGTCAAAGAAAATGTAAACTAACAACCACCAAACAGTTAAAACAGCTGATGGAATCAAAGCAACAAATGAGTTAGCAACTGCTGGTGGAACTTGATCTGGCAATTTAATTGTAATCTTCTTTTTAACAAACCAAGTATAAATCCAACCAGTGATTAAACCTACAATGATAGCGGCAATCATTCCTTGACCGCCAAGCCAAGTACGATCGATGAATCCGATCAATAAGTTTGGAGCTTTAGCAGCAGAAATAATCGTCTTAGCGCCATCCTTAACTGGAGTAGTTGAATTCATAATAATCAAGAATCCGACAAAAGCGGTCATCCCTGCTGGTAATCCTTCAACATGCTCATTTTTAGCCCATGTATAAGCGATACCAACAACTGCAAAAACAGCTACAATACCAAATGAAGCGTTATATGCTTGATTCCAATATGGAGTTAAGCCCATTTGATTCATCCAATTAGCTACTGCTGGAATTGGAAATGAAGCTAAAAGCAAAAATACTGAACCTACCATGATGAATGGTAAGGAAAGGACCATCCCATCCTTAAGGGCTTTAATCGCTCTAGTGTTAACGAATTTCATGATAGGAGGTAGAATTTTTTGATTAATAAAGTTCTGCATAAAAGTACTCTCCTCAATACTCTTAATATTTCACATGACACTTACATTTTATGAAAGCGATTTTATATAAGCAATATATTTTAAGCACTTAGGCATCAACAACTAATTAAGTTTTATATTCCATCTATGGAACGTCTCGTTTCATAAATGAAAATTCTATGTTATCCTTTAATCAATAGTTAGTTATGGGGAGATGTATTATGGCTTTTTTCGGATTTAAAGATTTATCATCATTGTCAAACATCGATATGACTATTTATCGCTATGTTACCCAAAATTCTGATAAAGTCGTTTATATGCGTGTCCGAGATATTGCACAAAATGCACATGTTTCAAGCTCGTCAGTCATGCGCTTTATTCATAAAATTGGCTTCAATAGTTTCCCGGAATTTAAAGCTTATCTTAAAAACGATGCTTTACAACATAAGCCTCAAAACACTAAATTTACTTATATTAATGAGAATAATTTTCCTAAAGATATTGAAACTCGTTTAATGATAGTAGCTAATGCCGTTTTTCAAAGCGATAATATTACCACTGTCGGTATGGGCGACTCTGCATTCCTAGCAGAATATGCAGCTAGAAGAATTGCATCCCTAGGCTTTAATACAACTGCTGTAACAGACCCTTTCTATCCTCTACATGCCAAGCTAGAAAATACTACCAATAATATTATCTTTTGTTTTTCTGTTTCTGGAGAAACGACTGAACTAATTGAATTGATTAATGAATTTGTTAACGATGAAGATGTAAAAATTGTCTGCATCACTAGCAATGAAGATAGCAGTATTGCAAAAATGAGTCGCTATGTTCTTAACTATTATGAAAAAACGCGACGCCTTAGTAATTATTATGATATGTCTTCTCAGGTACCCGTAATGTATATCATCGAAGGGCTTGATCGGATATTAGAAAATATGATCAATGAATAGTACACCCTGTGCCATTCTTGAAACATAAAACTAATTTTATATTCTATTTCAAAACTTCTTTATTCTCTTACTTGATCGCAAGCGATTTCATATAATACAAGTAAGCAATAAATCAAAGGAGTTTTTTTATGACTAGAACTTTAGATAAGAATTTTTTATGGGGTGGCGCCGTTGCTGCCCACCAACTTGAAGGCGCATATCAAGAAGGCGGAAAAGGAATCTCCATCTCTGACATTATGACTCTTGGCGATCGTGATCATCCTCGTGAAATCACTAAGACTATCGAAAAGGACAAATATTATCCCAACCATGTAGGAATCGATTTTTACCATCATTATAAAGAAGACATTAAGATGATGGCAAAGATGGGTTTTAAAGCATTTAGAACTTCAATTGCGTGGACACGCATCTTCCCTAATGGCGATGAAGATGCGCCTAATGAAGCAGGACTTAAATTCTATGATGATTTATTTGATGAATTGTTAAAATATGGTATCCAACCCGTTGTCACCCTTTCCCACTTCGAGATGCCTTATCATTTAGTAACTGAATATGGTGGCTGGTCCAACCGCAAATTAATTGATTTCTTTGCTCGCTTTGCTCATGTATGTTTTGAAAGATATCACAACAAAGTTAAGTATTGGATGACCTTTAATGAAATTAACAATCAAGCCAATTATGAAGATATTGGCAATGTGTTAAAAAATTCTGGTCTACTTTTCAAAAAAGGTGACGATAAAGAAAAAATGATGTATCAAGCAGCACACTATGAATTAGTAGCTAGTGCTGAAGCTGTTCAAATTGGACACGCTATTGATCCATCATTACAAATTGGCTGTATGTTGGCCTTTTGCCCTATTTACCCTGCTTCATCTAAACCCGAAGATATTCTTTTTTCCCAGCGTGCAATGGATTCACGTCTTTACTTTGGCGATGTGCATGTTAACGGTGAATATCCAAATTGGTTAAAAGCCTACTTCGATCGTAAGAATTATCACTTAGATATTACTAAAAAAGATTTGCAGATATTGAAAAATGGTACAGTAGATTATATTGCATTCTCCTACTACATGTCCTTCACTGCCAAATACACTGATCATATGGACTATCGTGAATACCAGGATTTAGTTTCTAATCCATATATCAAGACCAACGATTGGGGTTGGGCAATTGATCCAGTTGGTTTGCGCTATGCAATGAACTGGATGACTACCCGCTGGCATAAACCATTGTTTATCGTAGAAAACGGACTTGGTGCTTACGATAAAATGACCGCTGATCATCAAATTCACGATGATTACCGTGTTCAGTACTTCCGTGACCATATCAAGCAGATGGAAAAAGCAGTAATTGATGACGGGGTTGATTTAATTGGTTATTTACCTTGGGGATGCATCGATTTAGTTAGTGCAAGTACTGGAGAAATGAAGAAGCGCTATGGCTTTATTTATGTTGACGAAGATGACCATGGAAAAGGCAGCTTCAAGCGCTACCCTAAGGATTCTTTTTACTGGTATAAAAAAGTAATTGCCTCAAATGGTGCGGATTTAGATTAATGAAAAATAAAAGATCGATGATCTTCGTTAAAAAAACGTTGATCATCGATCTTTTTTGATATTATTTTAAAATTCAAACAAGCGGTGGTTAATGATAATTCTAAATTCACGATCTTCTTCATCGCTAAACAACTAGCGACTAATGGTTCATAGCCTCTCTTTTCCTCATCAAACTGATTTCTTTCGGCATCTAGATCTTTAAAGACTTCATCGGGTAACTTATCAACTGGAATTTTGGCTGCTTTTGCTAATTCATCAAAGCTAACTACAACTCCATCTTGTAAAACATCATCATCTTTGCTTTCATTGTATTTCTTTACCAAGAGCTTCATGATGGCCAAAGTTTCTGGTCTTAAGTAATTCAAGGAATCAAAATCAATTACATAATCATCCATTGTTTTTCCATCCTTTCGTGAAAAAACAATTTTTCCCTTTTAGTAGGGTGCCTTTTTCGAAAATAACCAAGCAAATATGACTTGTCATTATAATATTCCACGTTGTAATGCCATAAAAATGGTAATAATTAACAAATCAGCACTACCACCCAGACTATAATTTTTCTCTTTAAAAATTGAGTTAAGCTCTAACATAAAATGTTTTCCAGCTTGAGTACCATAGCCACCTAATGCCAAATATTTTTTTGCTTGATTATGTGCCCAAGAAATGACTTCAATATTGCCCGCTCTTTTAATTAAATTTGAGTCCTCAATTTCACTAACTATTTTCATCAACGTATCGAGTAAACGGGCATTCAACTCACCTTTGGTTTGAGCTAAAAATGGCAGTGCAACATCCCTTACCAAAGGATAACCAGCTTCTGCTTCTGCTCTAACGCCACCTTTGCCATATTGCAAAAATTGTTTTTCCCCAGCAGTGTCTTTCTTCTTGCCCAAATCACGCTCAACTAAGCCCTTAGTCATCTGCTGGATCACTTCAAATTCATCTTGATGGCTATTTTGACAATAGCTACTAGCACAGACAAACAAGCCTAACGAAAAAATCGCGCCTTTATGAGTATTTACACTATTTGTAGCAGTAAACATTGCTTCTTCTGCCTTAATGCCAGCTT
Source organism: Lactobacillus gallinarum (assembly GCF_002160635.1). Classification (NCBI taxonomy): domain Bacteria; kingdom Bacillati; phylum Bacillota; class Bacilli; order Lactobacillales; family Lactobacillaceae; genus Lactobacillus; species Lactobacillus gallinarum. Next base: position 12,113 of record NZ_NFKZ01000007.1, on the reverse strand, counting down.
GACGCAATTGTTCAAACATTTGCCGCAAATCCTGTCCACTAAAATCTGCGCCAATCTTAGCTGCTTGCCGAAAATAAGATTTCAAGCTCAAACTGCTATCAATAAACAGATACACGTTCATATCAGGATGAGATCCCACGTCAACTGGATCTACTAAGCCCGGCTTAGGATTGGTAACAACTTCATAAAGCAATGCTTTTATTGCATTTCGCGTGATTTCTTCTACTGCCATTTTTATCCCACTTCCAAAATAGCTAAACTAATTTTAACATGATTATCCTTTCACCTAATTTAAAAAAATGACACAATAATATTAGGAGAAGAGAAAAAGATTTATGAAATCAGATCAATTTAAAAGTTATCAAATAGCCGACATTGGCGATTATCTAAAAGTATTTGCCTGTACAGCTGTAATGTCACAGCCAATCATATCGATGATCATGGGACCGAAACAGCCGACGAAGGTGCAAGACATTTTTGGTGTTTTCTATAATTTAGTTAAATACACTGCTCCTGCCTTCATCTTTGGGATACTATATACCACTATTAGAGCTAATGATGAACAAGGCAGTTTTTCTTATCAAAAGCATATGCGAAGTAATTGGTCTAACTTGTTTGTTCCGACTATTTGGTGGACCTTAATTTATCTGTTGGGGATGCCATGGCTGCAACAAGTTAACCATTTTAACAATCTTGGTTCATTCTGCTGGCAATTCATTAATGGGAACGCCGCCCCGCACTTGTGGTATAACACGATGATGTTGCAATTCATCATTTTAATGCCGCTTTTCTGGGGATTAAGTCGTCATGTAGGACACAATTTAACTCGGGGCCTTTGGGCTGCAGTAATCACTTTTGTGCTCTATTTTGCTTGGCTTTGGTTCTATGATTACAATGTCTTCCACGGCATGCATGAACATGACTGGTATTTACTCGACCGGATTTTTATTTCATTCTTCATCTACGGTGTGTACGGAATGTTAGCTTGGCAATTGCGAGGACAGTATAATCAATTGGTCACAAAGTTTTGGTGGTTAATTACTATCGCATTTATTGCTTGTTTCATCTGGACAAACATTGAATTACAAAAGTTTGGTCATCCGATTAACTTTAATAATGCACCATATTACAAGCCATCAATGACTCTTTACTGTCTAGCAGTAATTGCGTTGATTTCCGCTTTTTGCCTGCACCAAGTGAGAAAGAATTCCCAAACTAGTTTAAAAGTATTCCACTTCTTGGCTACTTATGCTTATCGGGCATACTTATCCAACGTTTTCTGGAATCAATTAGTTTGGCGCGGTCTTAACATGCAATATCACGCAATCTATCATCCAGTCTTGACTTTGTTTGGCACATGGATTTTAACGTGGATCTTATCTTTTACTTCCGCATATTGCTTGCATGTTTGGTGGATGAAAGCTAAAAGTTTAATTTTAAGATAAAAAAGAAGTTACTCACACCGAGTAACTTTCTTTATTTAAATCTTGGATTTTGTATGATTTTATTTGAAGTTTACGATAATTAAGCTTTTTTAGCACTCTTTTGCTCTTCAGCAACAGCCTTATTATCAGCAATTTTGAAGAATGGGAACCAAATCAAAGTACTTAAGACTACTACAACCATAGCGATGATAAAGAATGGAATACCACCTGAGAAGAATGCTTGAACAACACCAGGCATAGTCCATGGTAATTGAATAAATGGGTTAACAGTAGCATGGAACAAATCAATCAATCCCCAACTTACCAAACCATTAATGATAGGTTCAAACAGCATTGGTAAGAAGAAAACAGGGTTTAACATAATTGGCATCCCGAATACCAATGGTTCATTAATATTGAACAATGCTGGTACTCCGGCCAATTTTAACATTTGTTTGTAGCGATCAGATTTTGCTCTAAACATAGAAATAATTAAACCGATTGTAGCACCCTGACCACCAAAAGCACTGTTTAAAATGACAGAAAGCATTGCCATGGTGACGTATGGCATTGGTTGACCTGCCTTAAATGCATTCTGGTTAACAATACCGTTAGCAATGATAATTGGCATTACAATACCATAAACCATGTTAGGGTGAATACCAAAGAACCATAAAACATTAGCCAAGGTGTAAATAGCAATAATACTAATTGGAGAAGCAGTAAATGTCTGAAGTGGTGTTTGAACCAATTTAGTAACACAATCAAAGATGTTACCAAATGCAGTATAACTAAATGCTCCTCTAATTAAAGTCATTAATACCAAAATAATTCCGGCAATTAATGATGGCTGAAGTGAAGCTGCAACATTAGGTGGAACACTGTCAGGTAATTTAATTACAATATTCTTTTTGTTAAGGAATACGTAAAGCATCCCAACAACCCAGCCAACAAGGATAGCAACAACCATACCAGATGAACCAAGGTAATTGGTACCAAATGCTGTCACTTGAGTCAACTTAGCGTGCGTCCCAAATGCTCTAGCCATATAATCTTGTGGAGCTAAAATCATAAAACTTGATGCGGCAAGCAATCCTGCTGGCAATGGATTATATTTACATTTTTCTGCGTAAACATAAGCAAAGTTAAATACAACAAAGAGTGACAATACATTCATAGTTGCATTTTGTGCAGCGTTAAATTGTGTTGCCCAACCTATTTTTTGTAAAAAGTTAGTCCAAGCTGGAATTGGGAAATTACCAATTAACAGAACGAAGGCACCACCCAAAGTAATTGGAGTTACTTTCATGAAAGCATCTGCTAAAGATGAGAAGAACAAATTGTTTCCCATCCATTTAGCTATTGGTGCTAAAAACTTATCTAGAAATTTTTGTAGATTATTCACAATCTTTCCTCCTTTTTCATCTCGCTTTCTATTCTATGTAAGCGCTTATAATAGTACAATAGTTTTAGCCTTATCTGGTAAAAATCTATACTTTTAGGTTTCTGTTCTTTTATTCGAACACTGTGTTCTTTATAATTGAATTATAAATTTATTCGTTGGGAGGAAAAAATGGCTATTTTTGATTTTAATAATCTTTCATCCTTATCAGATGTAGAACTCTCCGTTTACCGTTTTGTTGTTAATAATCCCGAAAAAGTAGCGTATATGCGTGTACGTGATATTGCCAAAAAGACGCATGTGGCTAATTCCTCAGTAATGCGTTTTGTTCATAAAATAGGCTTTGCAAGCTTTCCTGAATTCAAAGCCTATTTAAAAAATATCAATCAAACCGTTGCACCTCAAAAAGCATTAACATTTATTGATCAACAAAATTTTCCTAATGATATTGAAAACAAATTGCGAGTCGTTGCTGATCAACTTTATCAATCTGATAATATTCCTATCATGGGAACTGGCAATTCTGCCTCCACCGCCGTCTATGCTGCAAGAATGCTAGCATTATTAGGATTCAACGCATTTCCTATTACCGATCCTTTTTATCCATTAAATAGACAACTAGAAAATACCAGTAACAATACCATTATTTGCTTTTCGGTCTCAGGTGAAACTACCGAATTAATCGAACAACTTAATTACTGTACTAAACGTTCTGATAATCAAGTAGTAGCTATCACCAGTAATCCAACTAGTACTATTGCAAACATCAGTAAATATGTGCTTAATTATCAAGAACATAAGCAACGATTATTTAAATATTGTGATCTTTCTTCACAAATTCCGGCAATGTATATAGTTGAAGGACTAGTTGAAATATTAATTGGAAAGAATCGAGATCTAATTAAGCAAAAACAAGATCAGGAAAAAGAACGTGAATAAAAGGCCCAGCTTTTGCTGAGCCTTTTACTTTATGCTTTCTATATTAATCAAAATTACCATGATTTAGCTTAATGTATTGATCAATTTTTCGAAGATTTTAATTATTAAACAAAGCAAAATAAAAAAGTTCAGCTTTCACTGAACTTACAAATCATAAACTATCCATCCATTGATCTAAATCTTTTAAACTACCAATTTTAGCAATGGTATGATTTTCTACCTCTTTTTTGCCTTGCAATGCTTCCACAGTATCTAAAAATTTTAAACTTTTATCATTTTTTAAAAGTCATAATTTTAACCTTTTACTATTTACTTTTCTTCTTCGGCACAAATACTAGTGCAAGGACTAAATTAACAATTATCAGCACAAGCAGCACCATAAACGTCCACTTAGAACCTATTGCCGTGCCATTACCTACATGATTATTTTGTGCAATCGCAATCAAAGTCCCAGCTAATGCAGTTCCGAGTGCTCCAGAAAATTGCTACAAAGTATTGAAGATCGCATTACCTTGGGCATGGTTGGCTTTGCTCAAAGTAATCAATCCACTGGTCATCAGACTGCCAAAACACATCCCATAACCGCCATAATAAAGAACATACAATAATACAATGGCAATACTGCTGAGTGGTGCTAATATATTCATCAAAATCAAACTAGTTAGACTGGCAATTACGCCAATAATGATCGGCAAACGCGCACCTTTTTTATCGAGCAGCTTTCCTGCTAAGGCTGCCATCAAGGCATTTATCACCGCACCTGGAAATGTAATCCAACCAGCCAGAGAAACGGATCCATGATTAACGGCTTGCACATAGATTGGAAAGATGAAGCCTAAGGCCAAAGTCGCAATTTTGGCAAAACAATAGGCAATTAGCTGCATGCTGAAGTGCACATTTTTAAATAATTGCGGACTAATCAAGGCTTCCTTATCGGACCAAGATATTTTTAGCCAAATTAATAAGCTGATGATTCCTAAAACTAAAAAGCCTAAAACTGGAACTGACAGGAACGAATACTTAGCAATTCGGGTAAAACCGAGCATCAAGCAAACCAAAGCGACGGCAAGAGATAACCACTGACCATACTTGATCTTCACTTTTTGCAAAGGATTGATTTGCCCGATTGAATACATCCCTGTTAGCAGGCTAATAATAATCAGAAAAAGTGAAATGATGAAAATCCAACGCCAATTAAGTGCATCAGTTACGATACCACCGAACACCGGCCCAAAGGCCACGGCACAAGCGGTAATCATCGTCCCGATCCCCATCATGAAGCCGAGTTTTTCTTTAGGTACTTCAGCTAAGATAATGTTGTACATCAGCGGCAAGCCTATACCGGTACCGATTCCTTGCAAGGCTCGACCCACTACCAAAAGATCAAACCATGGAGTAACGATATCAATCAGCAAACCCACTATAAATAACGAAACTCCTAGAATAAAAATACTTTTAGTAGGAATTCGCAATCTAATCTGAGAACTAATCGGTACAATCGTCGCAATCACTAGCAACACCAAGGTGTTAACCCATTGAACTTGATCGGTAGTAATCGCAAAATCTCTGGTCAAGATTGGAAAAGTAACTGTCGTTGCCGTTTCGTCAAGGATTCCCAAAAACGAGAGCATCCCTGCGGATAAAATCGCCATCACCAAACGTGGCGTAACTTTTTTAGTCATTGTTCATCTTCTTTTCTTTAACAGGCAAGCGAATAATCGTTTTTAAATTTTCCACCTTCGTGCGCTGAGGATTTGATAAGTAAATTTCATGACGACGCCGCTTATCCGAAAAATCTAATTTCAAATTATTTTCAGTAATAAATTGATGCATCTTGTCGATTGTAGCTGGCTCATCATCATAACTGCCATGATGCATGATTTGCACGCATTTTCCTTCAGTCAAAGTAAGTAATTTAACTGGTAAAAAATCCAACCCCTTCTTAACTGCAGCTTCTTTTTTAGTCCAAGTCAAAACATCATCTGTCACAAAATCAGGCATCCGAATGCAGGAAATAAAATTGAATCTTTCTTTATGAGCATAATCAATGCCTTTAACGCCATCTTGCCACCAAAATCCTTCAAGCGGTGGAACCACGAAGTCGAAATAATCTTTAATCTGATGTGAGCCTTTTTTACTCATTTTAATTGTATAGGCTAGACTATACAACAATTGTAGATCCTGCTTGTATTCTCCGCCCTCTTGATTGGGATCACCTTGACCTTGAACAGCTAGATATTGCATCTGCGGAACATCAACCAATTCAGGCTTCTTGCCCGAACGATAGAATTTTTTTCTTCTTTTTTAAAATCGTAAGCCATATTCTGCCTCTATAGTTGATGAAATTTAACTGTCTTATTCTTAAGTGAAATTTTCTTCACTTCAAAGCCATAATCAGGCAGTTCTTTCTTATAACGTAAAAATGAATGGTCGATTGGTAGACCTGCTGCTTTTTCAACCTCATCAAATGAGAGCTAAAAGTCGCCAGTTTTGTTGTTTTTAATGTATTGCCATAATTGATCGTATTTACTCATATCTATATCTTCACTTTCTTTAAGCTAAATGTTCTAAATTAGATTTTTCCACAAACTCTGCAAAAAATGGCAGTGCCAGTTGAACTACTCCTCTTTCAGGTGAAGTAATCAACTGATCATCTAGCAAGCGTGCGCGATATACTGAAATATAGTTAATCGGTTTATGCAAAATATCTTGCAATTGCTTTGTTGTCACCCGATTGGTTCCAGCTTTAATCATCGCATTAATAAAGTCACGATCGGTTTTAGAAATGTCCATATACATTCTTTCATAAGCATTTCTGAATAAATCTTTTTTAGTGGCCTCTATTGTCTGCTTTAAAACCTCCTCATCTAGCTGCAAAGACTCTTGACTAAAACGCCAGGCATAGTAACCAATAGTTTGAAAAGCATAAGCGTAGCCTTTTACCGCACGACTCATTTCATCTAATACCATGAAGTCAATTTCACGTTTACCTTTAGTAAATGCCTTCTCATAGCTAGCGGTTATTGTTTCCTCATCTAACGGAGATAAGTAAATCCGATTGCTACGCAATAAAAAAGTAAGAGTATTATCATTCTGTACTTCAGAAATTCTGCTTGGTAATCCTGTCATTAATAATGAAATATCATATTCATCACCAATTAAAGTTTGATATTCTGATCCAAAGGCTCGCACATCATCACTAATTTCAATTTCATCAATGCCAATCAAAATAGATTTGCCTTGCTTTTTTAAGCGACTCAATAAAATAGAAATATATTCATCATAATCAATTTGCTGAGATTCTTGTAATGCTTGCCAGGTAATACCATTGCCCATAATATTTAAGCTTTTAACATTCTTTAATAAATCAACTAATGAAATCCCTGCTGCTCGTTGAAGACCATGCATTAATTGGAATAATAGATTACCTTGCCCATTGTTTAAACGAATGAATATCCAATTGTCTAATTTCTCTAAAGACCTTTGAACATTTAAAAGAAAAACAGTTTTTCCCGATCCTCTCGTTCCATACACCAAAGACGTTTGATATTTAGCATCATGTGTTTGCAGTCCTGTCAAATAATCGGTTAATGCTTCTTGTTGATCAATGATAATTTTAGGAAAACGTCCAAAACTAGGCATAAACGGATTTAACATTTTTTCTTCCATAAGATTCCTTTTTATAGATTTTTTATAATCAAAATTTACGTTTTATAGAGTTTTTATAATTATTATCTTTTATTTTATACTTCTTTTATAATTAACTCAATTTCTCACTCTGGCCAAAACAGATCATCTAAAGTCTTATCTAGTGCCTGACAAATTTCAATACACAAATTAACCGATGGATTGTAATTACCTTTTTCAATCGCCGAGATTGTCTGTCTTGAAACATCAACTTTCTTAGCTAATTGTTCCTGTGACCCATCCTTATCAGCTACCAATCAAAAAAGCCCGAAATTGTACCGCACTACAAATTTCGGGCTTTTTTTATTAAGCTTTTTTCTTATTAATCAAACAATAAACGAAAGAAACAATCGCTTCAGCTAGCATTGTTCCTGCCATCCAGTCCATTGCCGGCATCATTTTTCCGCTAAAGGTAAAATACGCGGTAATTAAGTAACAAATTAACCACAAAATCTTCAAAAAAATACTTTGCATTAAATTCACCTTAAGCTTTTTCAATCTTACCTGCAGCAATTGGCAAAGTTGTATGCGCATCATAGCTCATTACGCAACCACCAACGGTGTCAGGCAATTCAAGATCCTTTGGTACACCATGTACATAAACTACACGTTTATCTAATTGAAGATCTTCAGTGCCAAAGGCATCCTTGAACTTAGCTTGTAATTTTTCCAATGGAATATCAATTTCGTATTCGTAATGACCGTTTTCGTCTGCAACAGGATAACCATCGTGAGGGATGTTCATGTCTTGTGGCGCATCATCTAATGGCACCATGGTTGTACCTGATACTTCTTCAGTTTCTGGTAAATCAATGAAACCATCATGATTTTTATCCTGAGCCATAGTTGGAACATGAGCTTCCTTACCATCAGGAAAGCCGTGGAAGTGTTCCCAGTGTTCAATATTCTTAGGAGTATCGAACATTTCTACTTTGACATGAAGCTTGTCGCCATCTTCAGTAAATTCAGCGGTGCCATGAGCTTCGCAACCGATCTTATCTGCATTTAATGGGGTAATGTGTGCAATATATTTTTTCATCTTAATAATTCCTCTCTATACTATGATGTTTTCAAATTCATCATACAATCTTTGAGTAATAATTTGTTGTCTCAACACTTATCGTAATTAATTATAATTAAGAAGCTATTATGATAAAATTGATTTAAATCAAGAATTTTAGAAAAGATGATTTTTATGACAAAATATTCACCAATTGCTTGCTTAAGCAAAGCAGCCCTTTTTACTGATTTACCAATTGAATTAAAAGAAAAACTAGTAACCGTCTCCGAACACCAACAAAAATTTCCTAAAGGAAGTATCATTAGGCAACCTGACGACGGCAAAGATGGCATGATTGTCATCGATCAGGGAAAAGCAAAAGTCTACAATCTATCAAAAGATGGTAAAGAAGTTGTGCTAGGTATACTCCAAAAAGGTGATATCGAAGGCCAGCAACATTTATTCAAACAAAGCGAAAGTGAAAATTTTGTTGAAGCTGTGGAGGACACCTGGGTATGCTCAATTAATCGTGCTGATTTTCAAAACCTTTTGCAAAAAACACCGGATTTATCATTGAAGCTTTTAAATAATTTTGGTGAAAAATTAGTGGCAATTGAACACAATTCAGTGCTTAGAAATACTTTAGATGCCAAAGAACGGATATTGGCTTACCTAAATGACTTGGCCAATGAACAAGGTAAAAATGAAGTCAAATTAGAACTGAAGAAAAAGGACTTAGCCAGCTATTTGGGAATTACGCCGGAGACATTTAGCCGTAAGTTAAAAGAACTAGAAAAAGATGGCAAAATTGAAGTACATGGACGCTGGATTAAGATGGAAAGATGAATTATGTAAAAAATAAAGCCCAGCAGATGCTGAGCTTATTTATTTTATTGCAAACCAAAAATTAATAGGTTAGTTCCACCCACGTTCATTGAACCATCTTTTTTAATTGTTTCAATGAACGTAAAACAAACTTTCTTTGATTACCATGCAACTTCTTAGCAGCCTTCATAGCAGCATTAAAGTCACGCTTGTTGCTTGCTTTCTTAAGACTAGTATTCAATCTATTAGCAATTCTCATAAGTGGCTTTTTCACATTCTTCATTGCTTTACTATTTAAGTAATAGTATTGCAAACCAGATTGAGTAGTCCAACTAGAATATTTCTTATCCTTAGAAGCAACCAAATATACTGGTGCACCAGCACCGCGGCCCTTAACGTTAAGAACTTTTTCTATTCTAAACTTAACTTTTTGAACCTTTTTAGGGCTAATGGTTTTTGCTTTCTTCGAAGGCGTGATATTTTTAACTAATTTCTTATAGTTGGACTTACCAACATAAATCTTTGACGCATCTTTATCATTAAGAATGCGCATGATATAGCCTTCCTTAGTAAAGCTAGCCTTGTTTTTGACAGCTGCAACAGGAGCGGAACTAGTAGATGCGGCATTTACTAACTTAGGGAAACTGTCAAATTTTTTGTGTAAATAGATTTTTCTCATAGATCGATTTTTTAATCTTTTATTTAATCAAAGTAGGATTCTAAGGTATCCTGAACCTGACCAAAGCCTTTGTGGATTCGATTGAAATAGCGTTCGTTGTAGCTCATTGCCTGAATGCCAATAAAAGTATTAAGCGACTGTTCAGTTGGAAACTCTGCTTTAGGCTTAGCTTTACGCTTGATAACGTTGTTAAAGGATTCGATCATATTGGTGGAGTAAATTGAAGCCCTGATCTGCTTAGGATAGCTGTAAAAGACCAGCAGATCAGGTTCAATCTCTTTGAGATTTCTGATGACATGGTTGTACGCTCTGTTCCATTGTCATAGAAGGCGTGCAAGACTTTGATCGCAGCTTCTTTATTTGGCTGTTGATTGAATTTGCTTGAATTCATTCATGATCGTTTCGCGATCATCTACGCGTACTTTAGCGCAGATATTGCGCATGACATGAACTAGACAGCGTTGAAAATGAGCTTTCGGATAAATCTGCTCCAGCACTGTCTTCATGCCCACAACGCCATCTGAAAGAAAAAGCTCCACTTGCTCTAAGCCGCGAGACTTCATGCTTTGGAGCGGCTCCGTCCAGACTTCAATGTTTTCATTGGGCGCAATGCAGTAGTCGATAACTTCCTTGTGGCCATTAGGTTTGATACCAATGGCAATATAGACAGCTTCACGTTCAAAAGTTTCTCGGCGCAGAGGAACGTAGGTAGCGTCTAGATAAACGCAGAAGAACTTGTCACTGAGTTTGCGCTGATGATAGGCCTCGACTTTTGGAATCATCTGCTTGGAGATGTTAGATACCTGAGATGGGCTGTAATGGCTGCCATACATCTTTTCAATCAAGTCGGCTATTTCTCTGGTGGTTACGCCTTTGGAATATAGCTTGATAATCATACTTTTCAAGACATTGGAGTGCTGCTTGTAGTCAGGGAGCGTGTGCTGATGAAACATGCCGTTGCAATCCCTAGGCACCTGAATTTCAATCTCGCTAAATTGCGTATCAACCTTGCGAAAGTAAACACCATTGCGTGAATTGCCTGTATTCCAGCCAGCTCTGGCATAAGGATCATAGCCTAAAAACGCAGTCAGTTCAGCTTTCAATAGGTCATTAACTGCTTGCTGGAGTTCTTCTTTCTGTATGTGTTTTTTGTTCAAACCAATCATACGAGAAAGGAACTCCTTTTTCTAATGTTTTAAGAAATTAATTTGAGGAAATATTCATCCTTACACAAACTATTTTACGGTCTCTGTTTTCCCTCCCAGTTTTTAATAAATTAATATAGACATCGATGAAAGTGAACTATAATTATATCAACGAGGTATTAACACATGAAAAAGAATAGAACAATATTTACCATTCTCATTACCGTCTTTTTGGGCATCGTTTCACTAAGCATGAATTCCCGCCCAGTTAAGGCAGCCAATAATGTGAAGCTGTATTTAAACAGTAACTCCTATGTATACAACAACAAAGGCCAACGTTTACGTGGTAAAAACAATTACATCAAGAAGAATAAGGCTGTTACTGCTCCAGGAAAATTGCTAAAAACAAATTCTGTGAAGAGATATTACGTGCAAGTACGACAAGATTTACAATCAAGTCCTGATTTTAAAGTTGATTTATATTATCTTCCATATAAAGTTATTAAATCTCAACCATACTACAAGTTGAACAATAATAAATATATCAAATGTTGTAATATCAAAAGAATAAACCAAAAAACTGTTTTTACTAATCAAGCAACTGTAATAGTTGGAAAGCCATTACCACCAGATAAAAATGTATATGCTATGAACCCATCTGGTAAATTTACCAAGAAGATCTTAAAAAGAGGACAAAAATTAGTAGTCGATGAAGCCAATATTTTAAATGGCTCACTTTATTCTTCTTATCATATTAAAAACATGCAATACTGGATTTACTCTGGAAATGTAGTTAAAAAGCCAAAAATGCCATTTTCAGCTCATCCAACAAAATCATTTATCAACATGCAAAGAACGCAATATTAAAAAAAGACCAATATGTTTAAGCATTGTGAAGTGAGACCTAAAAGTGAGACACTTTTAGGTCTTTACTATGTCTAAATTTAATAAAGAACAGAAAATAGAAATTTATCGTAAATGGAAAGATGAAAAGATTTCAATAAGTCAGTTG
>NZ_NFKZ01000069.1:0-1290 GCF_002160635.1 Lactobacillus gallinarum | reverse complement strand
CTAAAGCCCCGATGACATATAGTTTTACTACTACTTAAATTCTACAAGAGAATAAAAATAGTGAATCAATTATCCCGTCGGATAACTAATTCACTATTTAGCTTAGAATGTTTATTATGGTTGATATTACAAATGCGAATATAGAGAAAATGTATGAGTTGAATGGCTTACATGAGGTTGTAGTTCAAAAGGGTAATGTTGGAAAGACCTACAATTATGCTCTTTAATTACTAAAACAGGGTACAGATGCGGTAGTATATCGTGCTCGTCATAGGAGAGATTTTGTGAAAGGAAAAGGCAAGAATAGTAATGTTGAGCGATTGTATTTAGATGGGATTCATTCTGTTCCTGCTAATAAAACTTTGCAAGCAGCTGGTGGTCATACTCAAACTTGGGAATATGCTAATCGGACAGATTCTTATAGTGGAGCAAGTGAATGGTTTATCGGTACTAAGCCTAAAAAAGATCCTGATCATCCTTCAATTTATTGGGATACTCAAATTGCTAGAGTAAAGTTCAGTAAAGCTGAATATAAATTCAACACGCAATTACCTCGCATTTCCAATTTAAATCAAGCTGGTAGGAAATTTGGATTAGCATATAGTGGTAATGACTTGGTTAGATCTGAAGCAGCCGTATCTCCATCTCCAAATTATAGTTATTTTTTAATTGTTACTGTAGATAAAAGTGACACAGGATATTTTTCACTTTATAATTTGGAAGATGTTAACAATGCTTTAGATAGAGTTGGTACAGGTGATGTAAATTTGAAGATAGACGCATTAGCTGATCAGTGCTTGAAAGCATTTAAAATTAAAGGTCTAGTAAAAGAAATTACATCATTACAAGGATATGATATTGATGATAACCTGAATATTTATATTTCAAGTGAGGCACATCCAGATCAAACAGATATTTATTCTAAACCTAGAAAAATAGTCAAAATTCCATGGGAAGCTACTGAAGCTTCTGAATGGGATATAATTCGTTTAGATAATAGTTTTAAATTAAATGAATCGGGATATGCTACAGAATTTGAAGGTATTCAAGTTAATAGTGAAAATGATCTTTATCTGACTGTTGCCTACCATGATAGTTCAGATTATACAACTCGAAAGAATAAAATTTTTAAGATTAATTGGTAGTTAATAAAAAAAGACCAATATGTTCAATGAACTGAGACCTAAAAATTAGACAGTTTAAAATACAGGATTAATAGAGGCTTGATTCCGATATTCTTTCGGAGTTAAGCCTTTTAATCTGCTCTTTATCCTTTCTTCGTTATAGTAT
>NZ_NFKZ01000068.1:0-1317 GCF_002160635.1 Lactobacillus gallinarum | reverse complement strand
TGCCCCATAATACTGCCACATTGATGGCATCTTTGGGTGGTGTACTTAGGATCAATTGTTAGAAATTCTTTGCCATATAGATCTGCCTTATAAGCCAGCATATTAAGGAAGCTGCGCCAGCCAACATCAGAAATGGCTTGAGACAAGGCATGATTCTTTAACAGATTTCTGCTTCTTAGTTCCTCGGCAACTACTAAATCGTGGTTTTTGATTAGTGCAGTTGAGAGTACTTGTAAAAAGTTTGCACGCTGCCTGCGAATCTTATCATGCAGTTTAGCTACAACTAAACGCTGTTTTTGATAGTTTTTTGCTAGCCGCAAATTGCGTCCTTCTTTTTTAGCCCGGCGCTGTCTGCGAGACAAGACGCGTTGGGCATGGGCAAGCTTCTTTTTGGTTTTGCAATAAAATCGTGGATTAGCAACCATTGCTCCGTTAGATGCTGTTAAGAAATTATCAAGGTTAAGGTCAATGCCAATTTGACTTTGTGATTTAGGCAATTCCTTGACAAAAGCAGTATCACTGCCTAATTGCATTGATAAGTAGAATTGCTCGTCAGCGGTCTTTTTAATCGTGACTGTGCCAATTCTAGTTGGGATGTGGTTAAGCAAACGCTCTTTGATTAGCCTTCTAAAACCGGCAATGCGGACGATACCCAGTTTAGGCAGTTTAATATGTTTAGCATCAATAAATCTAGCTGTCCCGTTATCAAGAAAAGCTTCTTTTTGCTTAGGATATTGACAGTTGGTCTGATATGACCAGTCGCTGCGTTTTTTATGGAAAGTCGGAATTCCATGCCCAATCTTGCGATAGTTGCTCCAAGCTTTCTGGTAGTTCTGAATAGCGTTGGCAATAGCGAGGCTATCAATTTCTTTAACGCGTAAAAAGCTATAAGCATCGCGGATATTCTTAGGCTTAGCCAATAGTTCGCTATTAGCGACTACTTCTTCTGTCAACCTAGCTTCATAGCTATTAAGAGCTGAAAAAGCAAAGGGCATTGCTTGATATTGTCTAACAGCTAAGTAGTGCTTAGCATGATAATTGCTTCGATTGCGTCCTACATAAGAGTTGTAGACAAAGCGCTGCGCATCATAGTTTAGCTTAATGATTTTCTTTTGCTTAGAACTAGGATAAAAGCGAAGCTTAACGCCAAAATGATAGGCTAAGCTGCTCATTCTTTTCATGATTTCACCTCCTTCTGTAGATTAGATATTTATATTTTACAGGGAAGTCGAACGTATGTCTCTATTTTTAGAATAAAAAAAGCTGACTGCTAGGTCAGCTTGGCCCTATCCATCCCCGCATTAAAATACGGGGATT
>NZ_NFKZ01000067.1:0-1343 GCF_002160635.1 Lactobacillus gallinarum | reverse complement strand
GAGAATACTTTTCTAATTATTTGCAAAGCTCCGTTAATATCCGCATTGATTAAGCGGTCATCATTAGCTTTAAACAAACCACGTTTAATTCGTCTGTTAACAGGGCTTTTACCTTGTCGCTTTCTGCTTTTATTGCCGTTTTCCCAACAAGGCTGTTCATGATCTAAACTACTAGTTTGACTAGTGTAACTTTCGTTAGTTTGAATAACAGTAATTCCTGCTAAATTAGCCTTGTACTTAATCATGTCGATCATCACCTGGTGAGGAATCCCAATAAAGTTTTGATTATTTCTTTTCCCCATATTTGAACTTCTTTTCCATGATTTGTTCTTACCAATGACAATTGTGTTTGCCTCACAGTTTAACGCATAATCCACGATACGTTTAGATGCTTTGTGGGCAAATTGCCTAATTTTGTCATTGCGCCAAGCGGTAATTTTCTTCATGGCTTGGGTATCTTGATAGACAACTTTCTTACCTTGTTTGGTATTAATTATTCGTTCAAGCTGATGGTGTCTAGCTTGAAGCTGTCTTAATTCAGCACGCTTTTTATTATAATACTGGTTAACCGACTTAATTCCACGACCGTTAATGAGTAGTGGACGATTACCAGTGTTAGAAGCGCAAGCAAAAGCATTATCAATTCCAGGATCAATCCCAATATATTTACCGTTATCTGGTAAGTATTTAATTTCTTTATTGGCTTTATATGGAACAATTACTTTATAACCATTAGCGACAGGTTTAAAAGCAACGCGTCCAATTTTTTCAATATTAGGCGCAAGTTTTAGCTTTAAATCCAATTTTGGAACAATCAAATAGCCATCTTTAACTTTAGCGTTCTGATTAGTCACAAAGAAGGTATGGCGTTTGTCCCGTAAATAACGGGGCAATCTTGGTTTTCCGCTAAACTTACTAGGATTAGCTTTGTAGGCTTTCAGCGCTTTAAAGAATGCCTGCCAAACAGTTGTGACCTCTCTTAAAGTCTGTTGTGCCGATTGGACATAGCCTAAGCTATGATAAAGCATTAACTCACGCTTTTGATAACGCTCTTTAAATATTTGATCGAGTTGACTATAGCCTTTAATATATCTTTTCTTAAAGAAACCTTGTCTTAAGTCAAAAAGGGCACGGTTGTACAAATTGTGTGCTACTAAAGAATACTCATCAAGCTTCGGATTAGCTTTAATCAGATATTCACTGGCTAATTGCTCATATTGCAGATCATTTCTAGGAACTTGCTTATTCTTTTTTGCCATCTTTTTCACCGCCTTTCTGATTTAAGGTGCTTTCTATAAGCTTACGTTCCACTCGTCTATGAGAATATTCTCTCATAGAGAAGC
>NZ_NFKZ01000066.1:0-1478 GCF_002160635.1 Lactobacillus gallinarum | reverse complement strand
TCATGTGTCCAAAGCAGTCACGGCATTGGCTTCATCTCCACTTTACATAGTAAAAGAAAAAGTGTTGAACGACTACTCCGTCGAGTAATCATCCAACACTAGATTAGTATGTTTTATTTCCTTAATATCATTTCAATTAAAAGATGCTACAGGAAATAATTTAAACTGCATAAAAATTAAACCTGATTCAGCTACTACAGTTACAGTTGATTGCATTGTTTACTTTTCTGATGAAATAAAAAAGATGTTTGCTGAGGATCACAAGCTTAACCCATTAATTAAGCATCATATATACTCAATTGCTACGTTTAAAGGAATATATATAGCTAGACAGCAAATAAATATTCCCGTTAACGAAATCGTGAATAATAGTTTTATGCATCTTACTTTCACTTTCAAGATTCCTTATAAAGTAAAGAATTATTACACGAAAGAAACAAAAATCACCCAATGTGAGCTAGTTCTCGCCTATTCTACAAAAGAGTTAGGAGAAATTGGAATTTCTGAATCAATTAGAGTTGGTACTTTTTTAAAAACAACAATACCAGTTTATGAGGATTAGATAATGAGTGATAGATCAGAAAAAATAATACCTATAAATGCATCTACTAATGACAATACTGTTGAAGTAGGGCAACCAGTAGATATTGAATATAGGCCACCACATAATAATAGTGGAGGTGATGGCACAATGGATAATAGATATGTAACTCATGAAGAACTTAGTCATGCAGTGGATAAACTAGATGCAAAAATTAATTTTTCTACTGAAAAACTGTCACATCAAATGGATAATCTAGCTAATTCATTAAAAGAGTCACATCAAGCAGATATTAATTCTGTAAAAAATAGTCTTACTCAAACCAATTTAAAGATAAGTATTATTGTTGGTGTCATTACATCAATTGGCGTTCCAATTGTGACTGCAATTTTATTGAAATTCTTACACTTGAGTTAAATGATAAAATTTCATAATTCAAAAAATGTCTACCATAGTTTCGACATAAAGCTTTTATTTTTATAAGGTGGTGTAATCGTATGGAATTAGCCCTAAGCCAGCAAGATGCTGATAAGCTTATTTCATTGTTAAAGGATTTTTTAAAGGATTATTCTTTTCAATTACAAGATGGTTCAAATTTTAAAATTGATATTATATCTCAGAAAGAAAAAAGAAAATTCAGACTTGATATTCATTATGAGCACAACAACTATCATTTAAACTTTATGGATTATATAACAAAATTAAACTTAATTAGAATTAATCTAAATGATAGTTTTCATAAAAATGGAAACTGTCAAATCTTTTGTGTAAATAGATCTTTCTCATAGATTGATTTTTTATTCTTTATTTAATCAAAGTAAGATTCTAAGGTGTCCTGAACCTGACCAAAGCCTTTGTGAATTCGGTTGAAGTAGCGGTCATTGTAACTCATTGCTTGAATGCCAATAAAAGTATCAAGCGACTGTTCAGTCGGAAA
>NZ_NFKZ01000065.1:0-1544 GCF_002160635.1 Lactobacillus gallinarum | reverse complement strand
TTAAATTATTAGACTTAGTTTTGGCAGGCAAAGTTGAAAGAGTAATCATTACTCATCAAGATAGATTGAGTCGTGTAGGGTTTGAGCTATTTGAATACTTGTTTAAAAACTACGGGACAACGATTGAAACTATCTCAAATGAGCTGAATCCTAAGACTGATGAAGAAGAGCTGTTTGAAGAAATTATCAGCCTACTGCATTGCTTCTCTATGAGAGAATATTCTCATAGACGAGTGGAACGTAAGCTTATAGAAAGCACCTTAAATCAGAAAGGCGGTGAAAAAGATGGCAAAAAAGAATAAGCAAGTTCCTAGAAATGACTTGCAATATGAGCAACTAGCCAGTGAATATCTAATTAAAGCTACTCCGAAGCTTGATGAGTATTCTTTAGTAGCACACAATTTGTACAACCGTGCCCTTTTTGACTTAAGACAAGGCTTTTTTAAAAAGAAATATATTAAAGGCTATAGTCAACTCGATCAAATATTTAAAGAACGTTATCAAAAGCGTGAGTTAATGCTTTATCATAGCTTAGGCTATGTCCAATCGGCACAACAGACTTTAAGAGAGGTCACAACTGTTTGGCAATCATTCTTTAAAGCGCTGAAAGCCTACAAAGTAAATCCTAGCAAGTTTAGCGGAAAACCAAGATTGCCCCGTTATTTACGGGACAAACGCCATACCTTCTTTGTAACTAATCAAAACGCTAAAGTTAAAGATGGCTATTTGATTGTTCCAAAATTGGATTTAAAGCTAAAACTTGCGCCTAATATTGAAAAAATTGGACGCGTTGCTTTTAAACCTGTCGCTAATGGCTATAAAGTAATTGTTCCATATAAAGCCAATAAAGAAATTAAATACTTACCAGATAACGGTAAATATATTGGGATTGATCCAGGAATTGATAATGCTTTTGCTTGCGCTTCTAACACTGGTAATCGTCCGCTACTCATTAACGGTCGTGGAATTAAGTCGGTTAACCAGTATTATAATAAAAAGCGTGCTGAATTAAGACAGCTTCAAGCTAGATACCATCAGCTTGAACGAATAATTAATACCAAACAAGGTAAGAAAGTTGTCTATCAAGATACCCAAGCTATGAAGAAAATTACTGCTTGGCGCAATGACAAAATTAGGCAATTTGCCCACAAAGCATCTAAACGTATCGTGGATTATGCGTTAAGCTGTGAGGCAAACACAATTGTCATCGGCAAGAACAAGTCATGGAAAAGAAGTTCAAATATAGGGAAAAGAAATAATCAAAACTTTGTTGGCATTCCCCACCAAGTTATGATCGACATGATTAAATACAAGGCTAATTTAGCAGGAATTACTGTTATTCAAACTAACGAAAGTTACACTAGTCAAACTAGTAGTTTAGATCATGAACAGCCTTGTTGGGAAAACGGCAATAAAAGCAGAAAACGACAAGGTAAAAGCCCTGTTAACAGACGAATTAAACGTGGTTTGTTTAAAGCTAATGATGACCGCTTAATCAATGCGGATATTAACGGAGCTTTGCAAATAATTAGAAAAGTATTCTC
>NZ_NFKZ01000064.1:0-1662 GCF_002160635.1 Lactobacillus gallinarum | reverse complement strand
CCTTAACTAATATTATATCATATGTATTCAATAAATAGGCGAAAAGAAAATAAAAAGATCATATTATTACATCAAGACTAATAATATGATCTAATTTAGTTAATTATTTCTTACTATATAAGGTAATAATCCTATCTCAGCTTGTAACATATCTGAAACCAGTTTATCGTATGATGGTATTTTTACATTTATTTTTTTAGTATTCCACTCCACAAATTCTCTAGGACTTGTTGTAAACCTCACACCTAAATCATTTAAAAAGAAAGGACTCCGTGAAGATCTGTCTCTTACCGAAGTCCCTTCTAATAATTTTTTAGATATGTTAAGTCGTTCGAGAAAAGCAGAATCTATTTTTTTATCAAATTTAGGAATTGATAAAATTTGATTTATAAAATCTTCTAAATACATCTTCATCTCCTTCCAATTAAACTACAGACGTTATTTTATAATTACAGGTAACACCCAAATCATTGATAATGTCCCCTTTCCTTAAGAACAATTATATTATCATTCATATTTATGCTCTCGACTTATTAGTTTCGTCACACGAAACTATATTTTCCAAGATATTACTCTATTGCCGTATCCCCACATAATAAGTTGATCTTTTATTTGTTTTGCTTTCATCTTATTTCCTTCAAACATATACTTAAAGAAGAAACCTGCAATTCTATAAAACATATAGTGACTTCTACAATCCAACTTTTCTAAATAATCTAGACATTTTGTAATATTAGTTTCATTTCTATAACCATAATCGTAGCAGTAATATAGATAATTATTACAAATAATAGCTATTCTGCTATGAAAAATGTAAGCAAATGTATGACTATGTTCTATTTTCATACATTTTGGACTATTCGTGCTTTCCATTTCTCTTACCAACGTCTACGCTAGTATTCCGATATTTCAATTTAGAAGTAATCGCATTGACTAGCTCTTTTGGCATCTTTTCGGACGTAGCCTCGCCCGCAATTATCTTATAAGGCTCGATTTAACTCTGGATGCTTTACTAGCAGCGTTAGGTTGGCCATGGCATTTTCGTCGCGATCAACCTTTTTATTGTAATTAGGACAGTTAGGATTATAACAGACAAACTCGTTATGCTTGGTGCCATGCTTTTTATTGCCCTGCAGCGTGATCTTTTCATCGCCTTTTTTGACCAAGCCGCATGCTGCGCATCTTTGCGTTGATGGATATAGCTTGTTGGCAATAATCAGTTCTTTACCATACCATTCGCATTTATATGTTAAAAGCTTTCTAAACAAGCCAAACATGCTTCGATGCATGCCTTTTGAAGCCACATGGCTCATAAGCATGCCTTTGACTCCCAGATCTTCAATCGCTATTTGATCGTAATTGTTTACCAGTTCAGTAGTAAATTTATGCATTAAATCCGTTTGAATGTTTTGGGCACGCTGATAGGATGCCTGAAGCTTGATTCTCGTCTTCAAGTATTTCTTGCTTTGCGCACCTTTAATTCTACCGTTGACTGTTCGCTTCTTTGCCAGCTGCTTTTGATAATGCTTTATTTTGCTGTATGTTTTGGTCAAAGACTTAGGAATAATCAAAAGCTGACCATCTTCATAATTGAAATGGCCTACGTTTATATCTACCCCGGTCGCTTTGCCTGTTTTCTTTTTGACTTCGAACCTATCTTTG
>NZ_NFKZ01000063.1:0-1722 GCF_002160635.1 Lactobacillus gallinarum | reverse complement strand
CAAGACGGTAAACCAGGAGGCAGTGGAAAATAAGAGATGAATGTCTTACCCCGAGAGATCTCGTGGACAGGCAAGCCGAGCAAGCTTTAATAACAGCGATCGTAAGCCTGGTCAAAAAAGGTTAGCCACGAGAAGTCAGCTGAGGTCATAGTAGCGATGAAGGCTCTGTAATAGAGCTGGATGCGAAGGACCTAATGTTTGTAAGAGAATATCCTGCTATAAGCAATGTTCAGACAGTCCGAATAAGAGGATAGCCTAGCACAAAGAGAACGTAACTCTTTGATGGTGAAAGCAATTGGGACGATTCCGAATAGATTTACAAATAGAAATGGAGATATCACGAGATGGAATTGATAGAGCAGATTTTAAGCCAAGGCAATCTCAAAGAAGCAATTCACAGAGTCAAAATCAATAAGGGCGCTCCTGGAGTGGACAATAAAACGGTCGATGAGCTTGACGGCTACTTTAAGAAGCACCAAGCGGAAATCAAGGATTCGATCATGAAAATGAAATATCGTCCGCAAGCCGTACGTAGAGTCTACATACCTAAAGCCAATGGCAAGAAGCGTCCGCTGGGAATCCCAACCGTCGTGGATCGGGTAATCCAACAGGCAATCGCCCAAGTCTTGATGAAGATATATGATCCCCGCTTCAGCGACCATAGCTATGGCTTTAGACCAAAACGCAGTGCTCACGATGCCATAGAGCAAGTCTTGGAATACCTAGATGAAGGCTACCAATGGGTAATTGATTTAGACATTGAGAAATACTTTGACACGGTCAATCATGATAAATTAATTTCAATAATCAGAGAGCAGGTAAACGACAAAACCACCCTCCACTTGATCCGGGCATTCCTAAAAGCCGGAATCATGGAAGATGGCTTGGTTAAGCCCAATAAGCTTGGCGTGCCACAAGGCGGACCTCTTTCGCCGATTCTATCGAATATCTATTTAGATAAAATGGATAAGGAATTAGAACAAAGAGGCGTGCACTTCGTGCGCTATGCCGATGACTGCAATATCTTCGTTAAAAGCAAAAAGTCGGCTGATCGGGTCATGAAGTCAATCTCGTCATGGCTAGAAAGGAAACTGTTCTTAAAGGTCAACGCAACTAAAACTAAAGTCGTGCGACCAACCAAGAGCAATTTTCTAGGATTTACCTTCTGGAAAAACGGCGAACGCTGGCAGACAAAGCCAGGAGACGACCGCAAAGCCAAGCTCTACGACAAGATTAGAGAACTGTTGAGTCGCCGTAAAGCAGCTGCCCAGCCCTTATCAGTGGTTTTTACTAAGATAAATCAAGTAGTCAGAGGCTGGATCAACTACTTCAAAATTGGCGATATGAAACACTTTCTGTTTAAATTCAGTCAATGGATGCGCCATAAGATACGAGTAGTAATCATTAAGCAATGGAAGCGCTCCAAAAGAATATATACCAACCTGATGCGAATAAACAAGGCGCTAAAGTGCAACTTTAGCGACGAAGATATCCGCAAAGTAGCCAATGCGCGATTAGGATGGTATAAGCGCAGTGCAGGACAAGTCGTAAATTTCCTGCTCAGTCCCCAAGTCTTAGGGATAAAGAAAGCAGATCGCCCAGGATTGGTCGATCCGCTAGAATATTATATATCTCGTAAAGAATTACAAATGTAGCGCCGGATACGGAACCGTACGTCCGGTGCAATGAGAGGGGCGAGAATTAAACTCCCTCTACTCTATT
>NZ_NFKZ01000062.1:0-1763 GCF_002160635.1 Lactobacillus gallinarum | reverse complement strand
AACCCAAACAAGAAGCGAAGTCAATTCGCAAGCAATAAATTTGAGACAAAGATCTTAAATAATCGAATGAGCAATCATTCAAACTTAAATTTCAAAATGAGAGTTTGATCCTGGCTCAGGACGAACGCTGGCGGCGTGCCTAATACATGCAAGTCGAGCGAGCAGAACCAGTAGATTTACTTCGGTAATGACGCTGGGGACGCGAGCGGCGGATGGGTGAGTAACACGTGGGGAACCTGCCCCATAGTCTGGGATACCACTTGGAAACAGGTGCTAATACCGGATAAGAAAGCAGATCGCATGATCAGCTTATAAAAGGCGGCGTAAGCTGTCGCTATGGGATGGCCCCGCGGTGCATTAGCTAGTTGGTAAGGTAACGGCTTACCAAGGCGATGATGCATAGCCGAGTTGAGAGACTGATCGGCCACATTGGGACTGAGACACGGCCCAAACTCCTACGGGAGGCAGCAGTAGGGAATCTTCCACAATGGACGCAAGTCTGATGGAGCAACGCCGCGTGAGTGAAGAAGGTTTTCGGATCGTAAAGCTCTGTTGTTGGTGAAGAAGGATAGAGGTAGTAACTGGCCTTTATTTGACGGTAATCAACCAGAAAGTCACGGCTAACTACGTGCCAGCAGCCGCGGTAATACGTAGGTGGCAAGCGTTGTCCGGATTTATTGGGCGTAAAGCGAGCGCAGGCGGAAGAATAAGTCTGATGTGAAAGCCCTCGGCTTAACCGAGGAACTGCATCGGAAACTGTTTTTCTTGAGTGCAGAAGAGGAGAGTGGAACTCCATGTGTAGCGGTGGAATGCGTAGATATATGGAAGAACACCAGTGGCGAAGGCGGCTCTCTGGTCTGCAACTGACGCTGAGGCTCGAAAGCATGGGTAGCGAACAGGATTAGATACCCTGGTAGTCCATGCCGTAAACGATGAGTGCTAAGTGTTGGGAGGTTTCCGCCTCTCAGTGCTGCAGCTAACGCATTAAGCACTCCGCCTGGGGAGTACGACCGCAAGGTTGAAACTCAAAGGAATTGACGGGGGCCCGCACAAGCGGTGGAGCATGTGGTTTAATTCGAAGCAACGCGAAGAACCTTACCAGGTCTTGACATCTAGTGCCATCCTAAGAGATTAGGAGTTCCCTTCGGGGACGCTAAGACAGGTGGTGCATGGCTGTCGTCAGCTCGTGTCGTGAGATGTTGGGTTAAGTCCCGCAACGAGCGCAACCCTTGTTATTAGTTGCCAGCATTAAGTTGGGCACTCTAATGAGACTGCCGGTGACAAACCGGAGGAAGGTGGGGATGACGTCAAGTCATCATGCCCCTTATGACCTGGGCTACACACGTGCTACAATGGGCAGTACAACGAGAAGCGAGCCTGCGAAGGCAAGCGAATCTCTGAAAGCTGTTCTCAGTTCGGACTGCAGTCTGCAACTCGACTGCACGAAGCTGGAATCGCTAGTAATCGCGGATCAGCACGCCGCGGTGAATACGTTCCCGGGCCTTGTACACACCGCCCGTCACACCATGGAAGTCTGCAATGCCCAAAGCCGGTGGCCTAACCTTCGGGAAGGAGCCGTCTAAGGCAGGGCAGATGACTGGGGTGAAGTCGTAACAAGGTAGCCGTAGGAGAACCTGCGGCTGGATCACCTCCTTTCTAAGGAAGCGAGAGTGATGGAGAGTAGAGATACTAAGAGAAGTCACTTAAGCAAGCGGAAGCACACTGAGAAACTTTGTTTAGTTTTGAGGGTAGTACCTCAAAGA
>NZ_NFKZ01000061.1:0-1834 GCF_002160635.1 Lactobacillus gallinarum | reverse complement strand
GCAAAAACTGCTATCAGCGCAATCCATTGAAGCATTATGCTGTCTTTTTGAGAATGCTCTCTAGACGCTTTAAAGCTAAATTTGATGCCACCAGCATCGATGAGTTCGTTGGTGAATTCCAAAGGACTATGCCAGGCTCCCCTTGTCCCAGCACACCAACCGTCTATCGCTATATTGATCAGGACTTGCTGGACATAAGCAATATTGATCTGCCTATGAAGCTCAAAAGACGCAGGAACAAGCGTCATCACGGCCATGGCGGTCATGCTTTGCACAAGAAGAATCTTGGCAATTCCATTGAACAGCGTCCTAAAGAGATTGAAGACAGAAAAACGCCGCTGCACTGGGAAGGAGATCTGGTTAAAGGCGTCAGACGCAAGAATCAGCCTGCTTTAATGACTTTGACCGAAAGAACCACACGCTTTGAAGTAGTTATCAAGATTCCTGACTATCGGGCAAGCACATGCCAAAGGCTGCTTCAAAATGAGATTGACAGACATCCTGCCTGGTTTAAATCGATCACGTTTGACAATGGCTCTGAGTTTGCGGATATGATCAAGATCAAAGGCTGCCAGATCTACTTCGCCCACCCATATTCTCCATGGGAAAGGGGCACAAATGAGAACCGCAATGGTCTTTTGCGTCAATTCTTCCCTAAGGGCAAGAGTATGAAAGACAAAACAAAGGCTTATGTTGAACAGGCAACCAATGCCATTAACCACAAACACCGCCGAATCCTCCAATATCAGACAGCAGAAGAACTCTTCAAGCAATACATTTCTTCATAGCCTAACTGTTGCACTTAATTTGACAATTCAGGTTTGCTTTTTTTATATCGCCTATCGCCTATTTTTATAGCTTGTTATTAGCCAAAATAAGCCTCTATCCTGCAATATTGTCTGATATAAGGCTAATTTACGGTTATTTGGATACTAAGTCCTTTTTATTTAGTTTCTCTTCTGATATCGCAAATTTTTAATTCTGAGAATATTTATTTCCTGAGTTTTATAAATTCGCAGATTTTGGAAGTATTAAACACATATAAGACCTTATATATTTTTACTTACAGGTTTCAGCCCTTAATTTTGAATTTTTACGATATTATTGAAGCATTGAAATATTATTTGTAACCTGTCAGACGATTTGATATTCAATTTTTATTGCTTTAAATATAGCTTGGAAGCATTGAAATATTATTTGTAACCTGTCAGACGATTTGATATTCAATTTTTATTGCTTTAAATATAGCTTGGAAGCATTAAATATGTCTTGCTTACGCTCTTCAGATTTTTTACTAAATCTAAGACTGTTTTATAGCCCTCCAATCAAAAGATACTTTTTCTCTTTCTTTCATCAACATGAGAAGCAATTAAAGCTGTTTTATCAGAACATAATGAAAACCAAAAAAAGTCTTAACGCAGATCCAAAATCTTACGTTAAGACTTTTTAATTACGGAGACTGAGAGATTCGAACCCTCGCACCGGAATAACCCGATCTACACCCTTAGCAGGGGCGCCTCTTCAGCCACTTGAGTAAGTCTCCAATGGGCCTAAATGGACTTGAACCATCGACCTCACGCTTATCAGGCGTGCGCTCTAAACCAGCTGAGCTATAGGCCCATATAAAGCGGGTAACGAGAATCGGACTCGCGACTAAAGCTTGGAAGGCTTTCGTTTTACCACTAAACTATACCCGCACCTAATATAAAAAATGAATGGCGCGGGACGGAATCGAACCGCCGACACAAGGAGCTTCAATCCTTTGCTCTACCAACTGAGCTACCGAGCCATCTTACGGTCCATGTGGGATTTGAACCCACGATCTCCTCCGTGA
>NZ_NFKZ01000060.1:0-3309 GCF_002160635.1 Lactobacillus gallinarum | reverse complement strand
ATCACCTCCTTTCTAAGGAAGCGAGAGTGATGGAGAGTAGAGATACTAAGAGAAGTCACTTAAGCAAGCGGAAGCACACTGAGAAACTTTGTTTAGTTTTGAGGGTAGTACCTCAAAGAGCTAGTACATTGAAAACTGAATATAATCCAAGCAAAAAACCGAGACAATCAAAGAGAACAGATTGCAAGGCGACCGAGAAGAGAATTCTTGAGTAAGGTCAAGTAGAAAAGGGCGCACGGTGAATGCCTAGGCACTAAAAGCCGATGAAGGACGTGACGAACTACGAAAAGCTTCGGGGAGCGGTAAGTACGCAGAGATCCGGAGATGTCCGAATGGGGGAACCCAATGCAGCGATGCATTATTGATTGATGAATAGATAGTCAATCAAAGGAATACGCAGTGAACTGAAACATCTAAGTAGCTGCAGGAAGAGAAAGAAAGATCGATTTCCTTAGTAGCGGCGAGCGAAGAGGAAAGAGCCCAAACCAAGTGATTTATCATTTGGGGTTGTAGGACTGCGACGTGGTAGCGTGAGTGATAGCAGAATTATCTGGGAAGGTAAGCCAGAGAGGGTGAGAGCCCCGTACGTGAAATTGCAAGCGCGCCTAGCAGAATCCTGAGTAGGCCGGGACACGAGGAATCCCGGTTGAAACCGCGAGGACCATCTCGCAAGGCTAAATACTAATTAGTGACCGATAGTGAACCAGTACCGTGAGGGAAAGGTGAAAAGAACCCCGGAAGGGGAGTGAAAGAGAACCTGAAACCGTGTGTCTACAAGTAGTCAAAGCACATTAAAGTGCAATGGCGTGCCTTTTGTAGAATGAACCGGCGAGTTACGTTATCTAGCGAGGTTAAGTCAGAAAAGACGGAGCCGGAGCGAAAGCGAGTCTGAAGAGGGCGAGAAGTTAGGTGACGTAGACCCGAAACCAAGTGACCTACCCATGACCAGGCTGAAGGCGTGGTAAAACGCGCTGGAGGGCCGAACCCACGTAAGTTAAAAATTGCGGGGATGAGTTGTGGGTAGCGGTGAAATTCCAAACGAACTTGGAGATAGCTGGTTCTCTCCGAAATAGCTTTAGGGCTAGCCTCGTGGAGAGGATAATGGAGGTAGAGCTCTGTTTGGACTAGGGGCCCGTCAGGGGTTACTGAATCCAGATAAACTACGAATTCCAGATATCTATACACGGGAGTCAGACTGCGAGTGATAAGATCCGTAGTCGAAAGGGAAACAGCCCAGATCACCAGTTAAGGTCCCCAAATCTATGCTAAGTGGAAAAGGATGTGGAGTTGCGTAGACAACTAGGACGTTGGCTCAGAAGCAGCCATCATTCAAAGAGTGCGTAATAGCTCACTAGTCGAGTGGCGCTGCGCCGAAAATTTACCGGGGCTAAGCATAGTACCGAAACTGTGGATGTACGTAAGTACGTGGTAGGAGAGCGTTCTAAGTGCGGCGAAGGTTAACCGAGAGGATAATTGGAGCGCTTAGAA
Source organism: Lactobacillus gallinarum (assembly GCF_002160635.1). NCBI lineage: Bacteria > Bacillati > Bacillota > Bacilli > Lactobacillales > Lactobacillaceae > Lactobacillus > Lactobacillus gallinarum. Next base: position 1,821 of record NZ_NFKZ01000060.1, on the reverse strand, counting down.
GTGAGAATGCCGGTATGAGTAGCGAAAGATAGGTGAGAATCCTATCCGCCGAAAGACTAAGGTTTCCTGGGGCAGGCTCGTCCGCCCAGGGTAAGTCGGGACCTAAGGCAAGGCCGAGAGGCGTAGTCGATGGATAACAGGTAGAGATTCCTGTACTGTGTTCAATCGTTATGAGCAATGGAGGGACGCAGGAGGTGAAGCACGCATCGCGATGGAACGATGTTCAAGCGACAAGTGCGGTTAAGAGTCAAATGCTTCTAACCAGCAACACGAGTCGTGATGAGGAGCGAAGTAAAAGTAGCGAAGGTGTGGTAGTCACACTGCCAAGAAAAGCTTCTAGCCAGAGAGAACATACCCGTACCGCAAACCGACACAGGTAGTCGAGTGGAGAACACTAAGGTGAGCGAGAGAACTCTCGTTAAGGAACTCGGCAAAATGACCCCGTAACTTCGGAAGAAGGGGTGCTGGCCATGAGAATGGTTAGCCGCAGTGAATAGGCCCAAACAACTGTTTATCAAAAACACAGGTCTCTGCAAAATCGTAAGATGACGTATAGAGGCTGACACCTGCCCGGTGCTGGAAGGTTAAGAGGAGAGCTTAGCGCAAGCGAAGGTTTGAATTGAAGCCCCAGTAAACGGCGGCCGTAACTATAACGGTCCTAAGGTAGCGAAATTCCTTGTCGGGTAAGTTCCGACCTGCACGAAAGGTGTAATGATTTGGGCACTGTCTCAACGAGAGACTCGGTGAAATTATAATACCCGTGAAGATGCGGGTTACCCGCGACAGGACGGAAAGACCCCATGGAGCTTCACTGTAGCTTGATATTGAGTATCTTTTAAACATGTACAGGATAGGTAGGAGCCAAGGAAGGCAGGACGCTAGTTTTGCTGGAGGCAATGTTGGGATACTACCCTTGTTTGAAGGATGCTCTAACCTCGACCTGTAAGCCAGGCCAGGGACAGTGTCAGGTGGGCAGTTTGACTGGGGCGGTCGCCTCCTAAAGTGTAACGGAGGCGCTCAAAGGTTCCCTCAGAATGGTTGGAAATCATTCGCAGAGTGTAAAGGTATAAGGGAGCTTGACTGCGAGAGAGACAACTCGAGCAGGTAGGAAACTAGGACTTAGTGATCTGGTGGTACCGTATGGAAGGGCCATCACTCAACGGATAAAAGCTACCCTGGGGATAACAGGCTTATCTCCCCCAAGAGTTCACATCGACGGGGAGGTTTGGCACCTCGATGTCGGCTCGTCGCATCCTGGGGCTGAAGTCGGTCCCAAGGGTTGGGCTGTTCGCCCATTAAAGCGGCACGCGAGCTGGGTTCAGAACGTCGTGAGACAGTTCGGTCCCTATCCGTCGTGGGCGTAGGAAATTTGAGAGGAGCTGTCCTTAGTACGAGAGGACCGGGATGGACGCACCGCTGGTGTACCAGTTGTTCCGCCAGGAGCATCGCTGGGTAGCTATGTGCGGAAGGGATAAGCGCTGAAAGCATCTAAGTGCGAAGCCCCCCTCAAGATGAGATTTCCTTTGCGTAAGCAGTAAGACACCTCAAAGACGATGAGGTAGATAGGCTGGGAGTGGAAGTTCTGTGAAGAATGGAGCGGACCAGTACTAATCAGTCGAGGACTTGACCAAAGGCCAAGCGATCTGGAGAAGGTTTTTTGCGAGAGATTATGTTTAGTTTTGAGTGTAAAAGCTCAAAAGAGTACGGTGGCGAAAGCAAGAAGGATACACCTGTTCCCATGCCGAACACAGAAGTTAAGCTTCTTAACGCCGAAAGTAGTTGGTGGGCAACTGCCTGCGAGGAAAGGAAGCTGCCGTGCTC
>NZ_NFKZ01000006.1:0-94602 GCF_002160635.1 Lactobacillus gallinarum | reverse complement strand
TGGTCGATCCGCTAGAATATTATATATCTCGTAAAGAATTACAAATGTAGCGCCGGATACGGAACCGTACGTCCGGTGCAATGAGAGGGGCGAGAATTAAACTCCCTCTACTCTATTGTGCTAAACTAGTTATATCAATTAAACATGTTTGGGGGATAAAAATGCAAATTTATTTTGTTCGTCATGGTAAAACTGAATGGAATTTAGCAAGTCGTTTTCAAGGTGGACATGGTGATTCACCACTCTTGCCACAAAGCTTAAAAGATATAAAGAAGTTAGGTGAACATTTAAAAGGAACTAAGTTTAGAGGTATTTTTGCTAGTCCTTTAGATCGTGCCTTTAATACTGCTCAAGGTATTGATAATGCTATGAATGCCAACTTGCCAGTAGTGATTGATGAACGATTACGTGAATTTAACTTAGGTGATATGGAAGGAATGAAATTTGCGGAAGCAGAAAAGAAGTTTCCTGAGCAAATGAACAACTTTTGGCATCATCCGGATAAGTATGATCCCACCGAATTACATGGTGAAGATTATGAACACGTAATTGCTCGTGGCAAGTCTTTTGCTAAAGAAATGGCTGAAAGATTCCCGAATGATGATGATAAAGTATTAGCAGTCAGTCATGGAGCAGCTTTATCAGCAATTATGGGTGGTTTGTTAGGCTATCCTTTAAAAGATATTCGTAAAAATGGCGGTTTAAGCAATACCAGTTTAACAGTACTTGAAACGCTTGATGGTGGTAAGACTTTTAAACCAGTTGTTTGGAACGAAACTAGTTATTTAGGCAGAAAGTTATCAAAGACGGATTCACTGTAATGGATAAAAAAATTGCACAGCTTTATGATAATGGCAAGGTTGATCAGGCGATTCATTTATTAGTTCAAAAAATTGATCAAAAACCACAGAATATTGAAAACTATTTGCAATTATCAACTTATTTAATTGAACAAGGTAGTGTAGATCAGGCACAGCAGCTGTTGGAACAAGCGCAGCACTTAGTTAAAAAGCCGCAAGAGTTAAATTACAATTTAGCTGTTAGCTACTATATGCAGGGTGATTTTGATAAAGCTTTGGCATTATTGGACCAAATTCCTAATGACGATTTGACTTTATATCAGAAGGCATTAACTTATTTAAAATTATGTCAGAGCCAAAAAGCTCTTGCGTATGCTTTAACAATCAAAAAAGTTGATGATAAGGTGCAAGAATTATTAGGGGATATTTGGATGAGCTTAGGCGAAAATGCTCAAGCCCAGCAAGCCTATCTCATGATTCCTAAAGATAGGCGAACAGCTAAGATATATTTCTTGCTTGGTGTTTCTACCATGGAAAAAGATCGAACTCAGGCAGAAGCATATTTTGCAAAAGCGAAAGCAATGGATGAAAAATACTATAAGCGGGCAATGGATCAATATGCTTCAATTATGAAAATGCTGAATGATAAGGAAAAGAAAAAGTAATGAGCGAATTCACCGGTAAAATTAACGGGATTGTTTTTGAAAATGATAAAGATTTATATAAAATCCTCAATGTTGAAATCATTGGTTCACTTGAAAATTATTCACGTAGCGAAATTAAGGTAACTGGTAATTTTGGTGATGTGCAAATTGGTAGTAGCTATCGCTTCGATGGTAAACTGGTTATGCATGAAAAATTCGGTTTACAATTTCGCGCTAATAGCTATAAGCCGATCATGCCTCATGAAGAAGGCTCACTCACTAATTATTTGAGTTCTAATAAATTCCCAGGTATTGGTAAAAAAACAGCGGGTACCATTATTGAAGAATTGGGATTAAATGCTTTAGATGTTTTAAAAGAAAATCCTGCTAAAATCGACACGTTATCTTTAACTAAAAAGCAAAAAGATAGCTTATTGTCGGGTCTAAATTCGATGGATTCTTATTCTGAAATCGTCTTAAAACTAGCTCAATATGGAATAAGGAAACAGGTAGCCGCTAGGATTTACCAATGTTATCATGGAGCAGCTCTAGATAAATTAAAAGAGGATCCTTATGCTGCCGTTAATGAAATTACAGGTTATGCATTTAAAACGGCAGATACCATCGGCAAGCAATTGGAGATACCCAATGATGATCCAAGAAGAATAAATGGGGCCATTTATCAGGTTCTGCTAGACGCTTTGAGTGGTGAAGGCAATACTTATGTTCCACTATCCGATTTACTGACTGGTGCTAAAGAATTATTGCAAATCCCACAATTTGATCCAATTGCGATTTGTGTAAATGAATTGCAGAAAAAGGGCAAAGTAATAGTTGATGGTGAAAATGCTTTTTTACAAAATATTTATCAAACAGAGGTCGATATTGCCCGTTCTATGAAGAGTTTGGTGGAAAGTAGAAAAGCACAGGATGATGAACAGTATAGCGATAAGAAAATTGAACAAGCTATCAAGGATGCGGAGCAAGAATTAAAAATTAAGTATGATGACACACAGAAGCTTGCTATCAAGAATGCTTTGAACAATCCTATTTCAATTTTGACAGGTGGTCCTGGGACAGGTAAAACCACTATTATCAATGGGATATTGCTAGCATTAAGAAAATTGGCAGAAATACCTGCTTCATCGCTATATAGTGAAGATCCACCATTTTTATTAGCAGCGCCAACTGGTAGAGCTGCTAAGAGAATGGGAGAAATAACCGGAATTAGTGCCAAAACGATTCATCGACTTCTAGGGTTAGGCATTGGAGACGCAAATGCTGAAGATCTAAATGAGCTAAATGGTGAAATTTTGATCATCGATGAGATGTCTATGGTCGACATGTTCTTGTTTAAGCAGCTTCTTTCTAGCATTAACCAAACTCGTCATATTGTGTTTGTAGGAGATAAGGATCAGTTACCTTCTGTCGGTGCGGGGAACGTATTTAGCGATTTAATTAAGTCACATGCTTTTCCGACTACAGTTTTAAAGCAAATTCACCGACAAGGGGATGAGTCAACGATTATTACGCTGGCTCACGATGTAAATGAGGGCAGAGACCAACAAGCTTTATTTAAGAAGACTAAGAATTATTCATTTATTAGCTGTAGACCTGAGTTGGTGGGGGATGCAGTAGGACAAATTGTCAAATTAGCTTTAAAACGTGGCTTTGATAAGGATGATGTCCAAGTATTGAGTGCCATGTATCATGGTAGCGGCGGAGTAAACAATTTAAATGATGTTATTCAAGAAATAATGAATCCGCCTAAAGCTAAGAGTAAATTTTTAGAAGTACGCAATGAAATTTTCAGAATTGGTGATCGAATTTTACAATTGCAAAATAATCCTGAAAAAGATATCTATAATGGCCAAATTGGTAAAATAATTAGTATCGATGAAGATAATTCTAAAGAATGCATGGTTGCTAATTTTGATGATCGGGAAGTAAGTTTTGGTAAAAAAGATTTAACTGATTTAACCAGAGCGTATGCGATTACTATTCATAAGTCACAAGGTTCAGAATTTCCATTAGTTATCTTGAATTTGACTATGCAGAACTATGTGATGCTTAAACGAAATTTGCTTTATACGGCGATTACTCGAGCTGAGAAAAATTTGGTTTTAGTAGGAGATCCACGAGCCTTTGCAGCAGCTTTTAATACGCCAGGAAATGATCGAAAAACTGGATTGGCAGATAAAATCTGTGCTCAATTGGGTATTAAAGTTACTGAAACTAGTGAAGAAAAAACAAAAGATGAAGTTGCAGCACCTGAATCTGAAAAACAAGAACCAGAGGATTATATTTTGACGCCTGAAAAGATTTATTCAGGTGAGATAGATCCAATGATTGGAATGGAAAATATTAAATTATAAAAAGAAGCTAAGATAATCATTCATCTGAATGAAAACCTTAGCTTTTTTGCTTATTTCAACAAATTAAAGTGATCTATTTTAAATGTTAATTTAAAATCTTGGGCGTCATAATCTTCACCGTCAATTTGTGCAAACTCTGGCTTTTGAGTTGTAACTTGAATCTCTTTAGCCTCTATATAGTGAAATTGGGGAGCATTTACATGTGATCCATCTTTTAATAATTTGCCAAAAAGATGGATAAATTTGAATAAGTTGGGCTTTTCTACGATCACAGTATCTAAATGATGACTGTAAATGTCAGCTTTGGGTAAAATCGCAATTCCACCACCAAAATATGGATGATTGGTAGTAGTCACGAAATAAGCATCCCCGTAGCGCACAGTTTCATTTGCCGTTTTGATCGTAACCGTAAATGTATTCTGTTTTGCAAGAGCTTTAATAATATTTAAGCCATAAATCAAATTACCAAAATTAACATGATTTAACTTTTTCTTTAGTTTCTCATTATTGCTTTCATGAACAACAAATGCGTCAAAGCCGATTCCAAAATTATTAACAAAATAACCATGCGGCATTTTAGCTATATTTGAAGTAAAGAATCCGCAATCAACGCGTTCCGACTCGGGATCTTGCAATAAATTATTAACTAGTTGCAAAGGATCGTTAGTTAATCCAGCTCCTCGCGCAAAATCATTGCCAGTTCCAGCAGGTAAATATGTTATAGGTGTTTCAGGGAAATTTGATCTTTTAATGCCATTTAAAACCTCATTGAAAGATCCATCACCACCCACAACGATTAAAATATCATTTGGGTTAGGATTTTTATTGGCATAATCTTCAGCCAACTTAATGAGTTCGCCAGGATAATTGCTCTTTTTATGACTAAATGGAATATTTAGATTATTTAATACCTTTTGCAAGGAATGGTCAGCTGCAACAGCATTTCCATTTCCAGCTACTTCATTAACTAATAAATGTACTTTAATTTTTTTATTCATATATCTTATATTCAAAATAAAAGACTCCCGAAGGAGTCTAATTTTTTATTTCTTTTCAATAATAATTGGCAAAATCATTGGTCGCCGTTCAGTCTTAGAGTAAAGGAAATCAGAAAGATTTTCAGAAATTGCCTTCTTGATATCACTTTCTTTAGGCTTGTCTGATTTAGCCATTTCATTTCGAAGAACGTGGTAGACGTGCTTTTGTGCTTGGTTAATCAGTTCAGTTGATTCACGCATGTAGACGAAACCACGACTGAGAATATCAGGACCAGCTAAGACACGTTTATGTTTGTAATCAACAGTTGCTACAGCGACAACCAAACCTTCTTCTGAAAGAATTTGACGATCGTGTACGACAACATTACCAACATCTGCAGTACCCGAAGTATCAACATAAACATCGCCTGCAGGGATTCTACCAGCAATTCTAGCTCCATTTGGCCCAAAACAAACAACTTCACCGTTGGACAACACGAAAGTATTTTCAGCAGGTACACCAGCTTCTTGTGCTAACTGTGTATGAATAACCTGCATTCTGTACTCACCGTGAACTGGAATCATGTACTTAGGCTTAGATAAGCGAACCATCATCTTTAATTCTTCTTGACCACCGTGACCAGAAGTGTGGACGTTGTTAACACGACCATGAATGACATTAGCGCCGCCTTCCATTAATTTGTTAATTAAGTGGTTAACGCTCAATGTGTTTCCTGGAATAGGGTTAGAAGAGAAGATAACTGTATCGCCAGGCTGTAAAGTTATTTGTCTGTGAGTACCATTGGCAATTCTTGAAAGAGCTGCTAATGGTTCACCTTGTGATCCAGTACATAGAATCATAACTTTGTCAGGTGGCAGCTTGTTAATCTCTTCTGCATCAACAATTAAATCCTTTGGAACATTTAAGTATCCTAAATCGATTCCGTTATCTACACCATTTTCCATACTACGTCCAAAAATGGCAACTTTTCTACCTGTATCGATAGCTGCTTGTATAGCTGTAGAAACACGATAAAGGTTAGAGGCAAATGTAGCGAAAATAATTCGCCCATGAATACCAGTAATAATATTATGAAGCGACTGTGCAACGAATCTTTCAGATTTAGTAAATTGACTAACTTCAGCGTTAGTAGAATCTGAAAGAAGGGCAAGTACACCTTCTTTACCTAATTGAGCCATTTTTTGGAAATCTGGTGCAGGTTGATTCATAACAGGAGTTAAGTCAAACTTAAAGTCACCGGTAAAGACAACAGCACCAAGCGGTGTATGAACAGCAATTCCTAAAGTATCAGGAATGGAGTGTGTGGTTCTGAAGAAAGAAACAGATAATTTCTTAAATTTTAAAACCGTATCTTCATGTTCTTCATGCAGTTCGGTAGTCTTCAAAATACCATGTTCTTCCAATTTGCCTCTGATTAATGAGAGGGCAAATGGAGTTGCATAAACAGGAATTTCAGGAATCTTTTCCAATAAAAATGGAATACCACCAATGTGGTCTTCATGTCCGTGACTAACTACAAGAGCCTTAATCTTCTTACGGTTTTTGATTAGGTATGAATAATCTGAAATAACGTAGTTAATACCTAATAAATCGTCTTCGGGGAATTTAATACCACAGTCCATGATGATAATTTCATCCTGATACTGGACACAATACATATTTTTACCGATTTCATGCAAACCCCCGATTGCATAAACGGCTACTTCATTATTTTTAATTCGCACTCTTTATTACTTCTTATCGAACGTAGTTAACTTAAAGTCAGCGTGTTCTTTTTCGTAAGCCAAAGAATTGCCTGTTAATTCTTGGATGAGTTCAATGTTATAGGGGGTGTTGTCCTCAACCGTACTTCTTGCTTCGACCATGTTGTCAGCTTCCATGTAAAGAGTTTGAGTAGTTTCTCTACGTGGGTTGACAATTTTGTCTTTTTGATACAAAACTTTGTAAATCATAAATGATTCTCCTTAATTAATGTATAAACGTTCAATTTAGAGTGAAATTACTCTATAGCTAATAAAAATTTTATCATATTTGTAAAGGTAAGTATATAAATATGTTTAGATCTATATTCATTTGAAAATCATTAAGGAATTCTCTTGATAATTATTGACGTAAAATAACATTAGTTGTACTATGAATTTGTAGTGAATGATGAATAAACTCATTTACTCGCTATAAGAAGTCTCTTCAATCTTCTTAATTCCCAATGTATGAACCACTGGTCCAGTCACCCAGTGGTTTTTATTATATAAAAAGAGCCTGCTTATGCAGACTCTTTTTTTGGTTAAATAACAATTAAGAAATAACCACAGTATCTTCTTTAAGTGCAAATGGATCTTTTTTATTAATTCTGTCATAGAAAAGATGACCATTAAGGTGATCGATTTCATGAGAAGATACAATAGCTGGATAATCTTTCAAGCGAATAGTTTTTTCTTCTCCATCAACAGTGTAGTAATGAATAGTTAACTTGTCTGGACGTGGTACGTAACCATTAATTACTTTGTCAACGCTAAGGCAACCTTCACCTTCGCTAAGGCAAGCTTGACGTACGGATTCAGAAACTATTTCTGGGTTAACGTAAACTTCCTTAAAGATGATTTCACCTTTATCATCAGGAACTAAAAGCGCAGCCATTTGAACGCCTTCGCCAACTTGTGGAGCAGCTAATCCAACACCTGCTCTAAGTTGATGTTTTTCAGCGATCTTTGGATCTTGTGAATTAACTAAATATTCCATCATATCTTCTGCTAATTGCTTGTAGTGGTCGCTAAGCGGAAAAGTTAAAGGCTTAGCAACTTGGCGTAAAACGGGATCGCCGTCACGCACGATATCTTTCATTAAGATCAAAATAATTACTCCTTTTTAAAAAACTTATCTAATATATTTTTACCATATTTTAAGCGATTTTGCTTGATTTTAGATGAAAACAATTAAAAGTTAACTTATTGTTAAGCGTTGACCCGCGTGCAGTTAGGTGGTAAAATTCACTAACGTAACTATACAGATCAAAAATAGAAGCACTTCGATAAGGCGCTACTGCGTTACCGAAACTGTGACAGAGTCACAGTTTTTTTATTGAAGAGTGGGGAGGAATACTTTTGTCAGAAAAAAGAAGAGACGATCTTAGAAATATTGCTATCATTGCCCACGTTGACCACGGTAAAACTACTTTGGTTAACCAATTATTGAAGCAATCTGATACTTTACCAGAACATATGAATCTGGAAGATCGTGCTATGGACTCAAACGCTATTGAACGTGAACGTGGTATTACTATTTTATCTAAGAATACTGCTGTTCGATACAAGGATACTACTATCAACATCTTGGATACACCAGGTCACGCCGACTTTGGTGGGGAAGTTGAACGTGTTATGCACATGGTAGACGGAGCATTACTTTTGGTTGATGCTTATGAAGGTCCAATGCCACAGACTCGTTTTGTTTTGAAGAAGGCTTTGGAAGCCGGTGTAAAGCCAATTGTTGTTTTGAACAAGATTGATCGTCCAGGTGCTCGTCCTAAGAAGGTTTTGGATGATGTGCTTGAACTCTTCATCGAATTAGGTGCTAACGATGAACAGCTTGACTTCCCAGTTGTTTACGCATCAGCATTGAATGGTACTTCATCATATGATGCAGATCCAAGTACTCAAAAAGAAACTATGGATCCTATCTTTGATACCATTATTAAGAATATTCCTGCTCCAATCGACAATTCAGATGAGCCTTTACAATTTCAAATCACAATGCTTGACTGGGATGACTACGTTGGCCGTATTGGTGTTGGTAGAATTTACCGCGGTAAGGTTAAAGTTGGAGACAACATCACTGTTATGAAGCGTGATGGCTCTACTCAAAACTTCCGTGTTACTAAATTATTTGGTTACTTCGGTTTGAAGCGTAACGAAATTAAAGAAGCTAAGGCCGGCGATATCATTGCTATTAGTGGTATTAATGATATTTACGTTGGTGAAACAATTGCTTCAGCAGAACATCCAGAAGCATTGCCACTTCTTAAGATTGATCCACCAACCCTTCAAATGGACTTTGTTGCTAACGACTCACCATTTGCAGGTCGTGAAGGTGACCAAGTAACTCCTAAGAAGCTTGAAGATCGTTTGATCCGTCAAACTCGTACTGATGTTTCATTAAAGGTTGAACCTACTGATCAATTAAACGCATGGACTGTTTCTGGTCGTGGTGAACTTCACCTTTCAATCTTGGTTGAAGAACTTCGTCGTGAAGGCTTCGAATTACAACTTTCACGTCCTAAGGTTATTTACCGTGAAATTGATGGTACTATGTGTGAACCATTCGAGTCTGTTCAAATTGATACTCCAGATGAATACGTTGGTTCAGTTATCGATTCACTTTCACAAAGAAAAGGTGAAATGAAGAACATGGAATCAACTGGTAACGGCCAAACTCGTCTTGAATTCTTAGTTCCATCACGTGGTTTGATTGGTTACAACAATGAATTCATGTCACAAACTGGTGGGTACGGTATCATGAACCACACCTTTGAAGCATACAAGCCAGTTGTTAAGAACTGGAACCCAGGCCGTCGTAATGGTGCTTTGGTATCAATTAACCAAGGTCAATCAACTACTTACTCACTTCAATCAGTTGAGCAACGTGGTGAATTATTCATCGGTGCTGGTGTTGAAGTTTACGAAGGTATGATTGTTGGTCAATCATCACGTGAACGTGATATTGCAGTTAATGTAACTAAGGGTAAGAACTTAACTAACACTCGTGCTGCAGGTAAGGACCACGCAGCTGCAATTAAGACCCCTAGAACTTTGACTCTTGAGGAAGCTATTGAATTCTTGAACGATGATGAATACTGTGAAGTAACTCCAGAATCAATTCGTTTACGTAAGAAGATCTTGAATACTTCAGAGCGTCAAAAGGCTGATAAGAAGCGTGCTCGTGCTAATGGTTAATTTTAGATAACCTTAAAAAGGTCATCACTTAATAGAAGTGGTGGCCTTTTTGTTTTATAATGAAAAAGTATTATTTCATAAAAGGGGCAACGCTCGTGCGTCGAAAATTAAGATACCTTAACTATCGTATATTTATCCCATATCTAATTTTGGTAGTTCTGGGGATAGTTTTGGTCTATTCAGCAAGTTCAGATATTTTATTAGTTAATGGTTTTAAGCCAAGTGTTTATGGTATTAGACAAGCGATTTATGCTTTAGTAGCATTTTTATTTTTTGGTATTCCATTTTTTGCACTAAAAATAAAGGTATTTAAAAGTCCTAAATTTGTGGCGGGCTTTTTAATTATTTGTATTTTAATGCTGTTATGGTTAGTCTTTTTGCGCTTCTTCCATAGTTCGGCAGCGGTTAATGGTGCTGTAGGTTGGATTAATTTAGGTTTTATTAATTTACAGCCACTAGAGGTCACTAAATTAGCTTTAGTTATTTACTTGGCTTATGTTTTAGACCATAGGGATGGTAAATTGGTTAAAGGTAAGATTAAGGATAATTTATCACACCCTGCTATTTTAGCTGCATTTTTAATGTGCTTAGTTATTGTTGAGCCAGACTTAGGTGGTACTGCAATTCTGTTTATGATTACTCTAGTAATGTTTTCAGTATCCGGTATACCAGCTAGATTAGCTTTAACTTGGCTAATCGGTATAGCACTTGTTATTGGCTTGGTGGTTCTTATAATCATTATTTGGAATCCTGAGTTTTTGCAAAAGAGTTACCAATTTCAACGATTAATGTCGTTTTTGCATCCCTTTGAATTAGAAAGAAAAGGTGGAGCTCAGTTAGTTAACTCGTACTATGCCATTCATAATGGTGGCGTATTAGGAGTAGGGCTAGGCAATAGTATGCAAAAAAGAGGCTATTTGCCAGAGCCATATACTGATTTTATTTTGTCAATTACAGCTGAAGAAGTTGGAGTAATTTTAACTATTTTGTTAGTTGGCTTATTATTTTACTTAATGCTGGAAATCATGAATGTGGGAATTCATGCTGTTTCTCAATTTGATGCTCTAATTTGTTTTGGCGTTGCCACAATTATTTTTACTGAAGCATTTTTTAATATCGGAGCTGTATTGGGATTATTACCAATTACCGGGGTAACTTTACCATTTATTTCTTATGGTGGTTCTTCTATGATTGTCTTAACGGCCGCAATTGGGCTAGTTTTAAATGTATCTGCTAATGAAAAAATGCTCAAAGAAAAGGATGAAACAATAGCGTGAGTATCAATCAAGAGATAGAAAATACTCGTTTAACCAAACGAGTAGCACTAATTATTTATCTAAGATCTGTTAGTGATCAATACAAACTGCGTCATTATGGTGACATCGTTTATTTCTCTAAGAATATGAAATACTGTGTTCTGTATGTGAATCGCAAAGAAGCTAAAGAGTTAAAAAATGAAATAGCACAATTAGATTTTGTAAATCACGTAGAAATTTCTCCAGAAGAAAAAGTCAATTTAGATAGCCAACATATTGAGGGGCAGTTGGTTGAAATGGCTAAAGAAGCGGAGAAAAAGTTACAACTTGAACAAGAAAAGAATGAGGATCAAATGCAATGAGAATCATTTCAGGAAAATATGCTAAAAGAAATTTATTTACTTTAAAAAGCAATAAAACTCGGCCTACTAGTGATAAAGTTAAAGAATCGCTTTTTAACTCATTAGGACAATTTTTTAATGGTGGTAATGTTTTAGATTTATATGCTGGTAGCGGTGCTTTAGGAATAGAATCCGTGTCAAGAGGATACGACCATGCCAGTTTGGTGGATATAAATCATGCCGCCTGTTCTATTATTAAAAAGAATGTAGCTTTAACTAAAGAAGAAAATCGTTTTAGCGTTTATAATATGCGCAGCAATGCTGCATTAAAATTGTTTGCAGAAAATCAAGAGAAATTTGATTTAGTATTTTTGGATCCACCATATGCTAAAGAAAAAATTGCTAAAGATATGTTGCAAATGGATAAGTTGGGATTGTTGAATGCAAATGCAACTGTGGTAGCAGAGACTGATGATCACACTGAATTGGGTGATATCAGTGGCTTTTCCTTAATTAAGGAACACCATTTGGGTAAAACGATTGTGAGAATTTATCGAAAGGATTAGAAATGACTATTGCACTTTTTCCAGGGAGTTTTGATCCTATCACAAATGGACATATTGAAACGGCAAAAAAAGCAGCTCAAATTTTTGAAAAAGTTTATTTAGTAGCAATGACTAATACTTCTAAGCATTATCTGTTTTCTCCAGCAGAAAGAGCTGATTTTGCGAGGGATGCATTAAAAGATATTGCTAACATCGAAGTTTTAGAAAAGCCAGATGAGATTACAGTTGATTTGGCTCATGAATTAAAAGCTAAGGCAATAGTACGTGGAGTCCGTAATAGTGCTGATTTTCGATATGAACAAGAAATTGCGGGAATTAATAAACGCTTGGCTCCGGATATTAACACAGTTTTATTGTTTAGCAGTCCAGAAAATTCGTTTGTAGCTTCCAGCATGATCAAGGAATTGGCTAGATTTGACAAAGACGTTAGTCAATTTTTACCTGAAAAAGCTGCTAAGGCTTTAAGAAAGAAATTAAACAATGAATACGCAGAATAAGAAGCATCAATTACGAAATTGGCTGCTTGCACTTATTGCTATTTTAGTTGTTGGTATATTAATATTTTGGCCAACGGATTATTTTATTGAATCTCCGGGTGAAGCGGTTCCGGTGAGTCAGTTTATTAAATCCAAAAATAAAAAGCCGGATAATTTTTACTTAGTCACCGTTAGCGTAACTAGTAGGCCGGCATCTATTTTGCAATACTTGTGGAGTTACACTAAGCCGTATGATGAACGAGTTCCTAGCAAGGAATTACTCGGTGGTCAGACTAGTGTGCAATATAATGAGTTGCAAGATTGGTATATGGAAACTAGTCAACAAAATGCGATTTATTATGCAGCTAAAAAGGCCGGTAAAAAGCATAGTTTGCAGTATTTAGGCGTTTATGTAATGGAAGTTCAAAAGAATTCTAGCTTTAAGCATAAACTCAGAATCGGAGATACTGTTTTAGGTGCAAATGGTCATCGTTTTCATTCAACAGAAGAAATGATGACATATTTACGTAAGCAAAAAATTGGTTCCAAAATAACTATTTCAGTTTTAAGAGAAAAACAAACGAAGAAGATCAGCGGTAAAGTTGTTAAAGTTAAGGGAACCAATAAACCGGGAATTGGTATTCAGCTAGTTGAACATGTTGAAGTTAAAACTAAGCCTAAACTAGCAATTAATGCTGGCGAAATCGGTGGTCCATCTGCTGGTTTAATGTTTACTTTGGAAAGTTACGAAGTATTCAGCAAGCAAAATCTTAGTCATGGACATAAAATTGCCGGTACAGGCACAATTTCACCAACAGGTAAGGTCGGCATTATCGGTGGGGTCGATAAAAAGGTAGTAGCAGCCAGCCGAGAAGGAGCAGAAGTCTTCTTTGCCCCAACTGATTCATCAAGCGTGAAAAAGAGTGAAACTAATTATGCTGTAGCTAAAAGAACCGCTAAAAAAATCCATACAAAGATGAAAATAGTTCCAGTAGATACTTTTGATGATGCTCTGAACTATTTGAAATCACATTACTAAAAATTTTTGCAAAAAAATTAAAGTCCAGAAAAAATTCTGGGCTTTTTTTGCGTATTAAATAGTAGAGGTGAAATTTTATGGATTTTGAAAAAATTAAAGAATTTGTGTTGGAAAAGAAATTATATTTCATTGTAGCGGTTGTATTGCTACTAGGTGGACTATGGCTTAAAAAAGGAGATGGGGCAGAGGGGCCCTCATTTGATAATAATCAGAAAGTAAGTCAGTCCAGTAATATGAGCTCAAATGATAATTCTGCGGCTAATGCTAGTTCAGCAAGCAACGCGTCTAATGTTGCTTCTTCTGAGTCTAAAACAGTAACTTGCGATATTTCAGGTGCCGTTAAGCATCAGGGAGTTTATACGTTAAAAAATGGGGCTAGATTGCAAGAGTTAATTGAAGCCGCTGGTGGAACTACGGATAAAGCGCAATTAAAGACGATTAATCGGGCTATTTTATTAAAGGATCAAGACAAGATTCATATTCCGTATAAAGGCGAAAAAGTAGATAGTGCATTAACTGCTGGTACGGGCAATAATTCAGCTTCAGCGGCTGCTAATAGCTCCTCTGAAAATCAAGGAAGTGGGGAAAAGGTTAATTTAAATACAGCAGATGTAGCTGGCTTACAGAAATTAACGGGAATAGGAGAAAAGAAAGCAGAGCAAATTATTGCCTACCGTGAACAAAATGGCTCATTTAAAAAAGTGGAGGATTTAATGCAGGTATCAGGAATAGGAGAGAAGACTTTTGCCAGTCTCAAGGATCAACTCACTGTTTAAAAATGATGTTGGATTTTATTTATTAACAGCTTTATTATTGATTGCAATCTCTTTTTTAGCATTTATTTGTGACTCATTCAGTCAAAAAATAGTTTGCATTTCTGCTGCTGGTTATTTTTCCTTTTTATTGTTAAAAAAATATGCAGCTAGTCTGAAATTGGTTTTAGTACTAGTCACTCTATTTATTGGTTCGATTATTTTGAATAAAAAAGAAGTGCATTTTGAATTATCTGAGCAAAGTCAAATACAGATTTATCCCGATCAAGTTCGTGTTAAAGATAATTATTTAACGGGCGTAGGTCATTTTAAGCAGGGGAAAATCTTAATAAGTGGCAAAGTACCAACTGAACAAGAAAATAATTTAAAGCAAGGACTGCCATTGATAGTTAGCCAGATTAAAGGTGAATGCGGAATTATTGAACCTGCAACTAATATTGGCGAATTTGATTATCAAACTTATTACGCGGCAAAAGGAATCACTCAAAAGATAAAATATTTTAGCTGCGAGATGAAGGCTGTCAAATCAAATGGCGTAATTACTGGTTTGCATAAATTGCGCTTTAATTTGCAAAAATATTTTCAAAAAATGCCACAATTATTAGGCTTTTTTGCCAGTGAATTACTTTTAGGTGAAAATAATGCGCAAGAAAATCAAGAAATTCTGAATAATTATCGTGATTTGGGAGTTATTCACTTATTAAGCATTTCTGGTTTGCACGTTGGATTATACGTCTTAATAATTAGTACAATCTGTTTTTACTTAAAAATGACAGATGAAGAAGCATTTATTTGTTGTTGCGCAGTGCTATTGTTGGGCATCTTTTTAAGCTATGGGCAAGCGGGATTTGTTAGGGCCAGCTTAACGTACTTTCTAGGTAAAATTTGCAAATTCAAAGGATATCGAGTAGCGGCAATTGATATATTGGGCTTAGCTTGCATTTTGCATATTATGATTGTGCCACGTCTGTTTATGATGGCTGGAGCAATTTTGAGTTATTTGTTGGCTTTAGGCCTACAGCTGACAAATAAATTTGGCAAAATGCAACAATCGATTTTATTGAATGTGCTATTAACGCCATTATTACTGTTTTATTTTTACCAGGTTAATTTCCTGACTGTTTTATTTAATTTGATGGTGGTCCCTTATTTTAATTGGGGTGTTATGCCTGTAACGTTTACCAATATCGTATTATTTAGCTTTACTAAAAAATTGGCTCCATTATTTGAACAGATTTTGGAATTGGGTGAAAAAGCAATTGGTAGTTTATCTAATACCCAATTAGGGTTATTAACATTTGGCAAAATAAATTGGTGGCAGTGTTTAATTTTAATATTGATAACAATGTTGCTGATAATTGCTTTAAGAGAACGTCCGGAATGGAAATTTAATAAAAAAGAATTAAGCATGGTTTTAATTAGCACTTATCTAATATTTTTCGGCATGATACATTTTCCGTTGCGAGGACAAGTAACCTTGATTGATGTAGGACAAGGAGATAGTATTTTGATTACTACTCCGTTTCTGCGCAAGGCATATATGATTGACACAGGGGGAAAGCTGAATTTTTCGGGTAAAAAAGTAACACCCCAAGTCAATCGTATTACTATTCCTTTTCTAAAAAGTTTGGGGATTAGTACACTTGATGGAGTATTTGTTTCGCATCAGGATGCAGACCATGTTGGTGATTTAGGGCCGCTACTTGAGCAAGTTCATGTGAAAAGAATTTTTATGGCTAAAGGTTTGATTAATAATCCTTCTTTTCAAAAAAGATTAAATGGTCGAATTAAACATACTAAATTAGTTGAACTACTGGCAGGGATGCAAGTAAAAGAGCCTAAAATTACGTTTAATGTGGTTTATCCGTACCAACCTGGAGAAGGAAAGAATGAGGATTCTTTGAGTTTATTCTTTAGAGTCGCCAATAAGAATTGGCTTTTTACAGGAGATTTAGGCCAGGAAGGAGAAAAAGAGATTATGCAGAAATCCAATTTATCTGTTGATTATTTCAAATTGGGACATCATGGCAGTAAAACCTCATCCAATCCGGATTTTCTACGAGTGATTCATCCGCAAAAAGTTTTTATTTCAGCAGGACGAAAGAACCGTTTTGGTCACCCACATCAAGAGACGCTAACCACGCTTAGTGAACAACAGATACCATGGGTTTCAACCCAAGACTGTGGTATGATTAGCTGGTATTATGGTGGAATGCAAAAATCAGAATTTAATTACTTTTTGAAGCGGGGTAAAAAATGACCTTACTTTCTTTATTTAAAAATACGAATAATAATAACCCCCATACTTTGATTTGGGGTGGAGATGATTTTCTTAATGATTATCTAGCTAATTCATATATTAAAGAAGATCAATTTAAGGACTTAGAGCATGTCAGTGTAGATTGTGAAAATGATGGTTTGGATGAATTAATTGCTAGTTTGACAGAATCAAGTTTATTTAGTGAAAATAAATTAATCCTTATAAAGAATCCATTTTTCTTAACGGCAAAGGTACCAAAAAAGCTAAAGAAACAGATGGATGATTTACAGAAAATTTTTGATAATCTAAATGAATTAGAAGATGTAGTGGTAATTGTTGCTTCATATGATAAACTTGATCGTCGTAAAAAGCTGACTAAGACGGTCTTAAAGCAGTTTAATGTGGTTGAGCCAACTATTCGTTCTTATGAAGTAGGGGCAGTAGTAAAATCGCTTATTAAAGCTGAAGGATATACTATTACGCAATCTGCTTTGCAACTATTAATTGAACGCAGCGATCAAGTTATTGATACTATTTTAAGTAATTATCAGAAATTAAAGATGGCAGCTAGTGATAATAAGATCACTGAAAAATCCGTTATGCAGAACGTGGATTTATCATTAGCGCAAAATATTTTTGCTATTTTAGAGGCCGCATTAAATAAAAATTATCAAGAAGCCATAGAGCGTCTTGATAATCAATTAAGAGAAGGTACAAATCCGATTCAACTGCTAGCAGTTTTTGAAAACCAATTAGAATTAATATTAGTGGTAAAAATTCTAGCTAAAAGGGGTAGAAGCGAAGTACAAATTGTGAAAGAACTCGGCGTCCATCCCTATAGAGTAAAATTGGCTTTAAAAAATAAGTTAAATGTGTCTAAATTAGAGCAGTTATTGCAAAAAGCAATTCAACTGGAGTTTAATTACAAAAATGGAACATATCATGAAGACAATTTCTTAAAGTTGTTTGTATTATCTGTTTAAAGCAAAAAAAGAGAGAAGAAATCAAATTTCTTCTCTCTTTTTGATTAGTAATAAGTAAAATTACTTGTTTGCTAATTTAGTTAAACGACTCTTGTCACGAGCAGCCTTGTTCTTGTGGATTAAGCCCTTTGAAGCAGCCTTGTCCAAAGCGCGAACAGCTTCTAAATGCAATTTGGAGACGTCTTCTTTACTATCACTTTCAACAGCGTTCTTGAACTTCTTAACAGCAGTTCTTAACTTGCTCAATTCAGAAGCGTTGCGTTTGTTAGTAGCGTTTTGCGTCTTAACACGTTTGATAGCTGATTTGATTTGTGGCATGAAATTCACCTCCAATGATTTAGAAATTTACTTCATCCATTATACTTAAGAACCACTTGGGATGCAAGATAATTTGAGCTTGCTTTTTTAAAAAATATTGTGTAATATAGTTCAAGTGAACCGTTAACGCTGTTTACCCGCTCACACCGACGGTAAACGTTGTTAATGGCAATTATTTATGAAAGGTGAAATTTTTATGGCAATTTCAAAAACTGAAAAAGACAACATTATTAAAGAATACGCAACTCACGAAGGCGACACTGGTTCTGTAGAAGTTCAAGTTGCTCTTTTAACTGCAGACATCAACAACTTGACTGACCACATGAAGAGCCACAAGCACGACCACCACTCATACGTTGGTTTGCTTAAGAAGATCGGTCACCGTCGTAACTTGCTTCGTTACTTAGAAAACAACGACATTAACCGTTACCGTGAATTGATCAAGAAGCTAGGTCTTCGTCGTTAATTTCTTAATCATAACGAAAGAAAAGTCAACCATAGGGTTGGCTTTTTTTGCATCTGTCATATTTTCCTCCTTTATGCTAAAATTGAAACAGATATTTTTACGTTGTGATCTTTTAGATCCATAAAAAATTAAAAATTTTAATATAGAAAAGGAAATATAATGGCTAATCAACTAAAGATTATGGTCTTGAGCGGTGTACGTGAACAGGGTAAAGACATGTTTGCCGTTCAGGTTAATGATGAAATTTTTGTTCTTGATGCCGGACTGAAGTATCCTGATAGTTCTTTATTCGGTATCGATGTAGTAATTCCTGATCTTGATTTCTTTGAACAATATGGAGACCGAGTAGCAGGAATCTTTTTAACGCACGGGCATGCTGATTCAATTGGTGCATTGCCATATATTTTGCGTAAGTATGATATTCCAGTATTTGGTTCTCAATTAAGTATTGAACTTGCCAAGATAGAAGTTCAACGTGAAAATAAGCATCGCAAAAATAGTTTATTCCACGTAATTGATGCAGATACCGAAATCGATTTTAAGAATGCAAGTATCTCATTCTTCCATACTACCCACTCAATTCCTGATTCATTAGGTATTGATGTTCATACTCCAGCAGGTGAGATCGTTTATACTGGTGATTTCAAGTTTGATCCAACTGCTGCCGACAACTACCGGACTGATATGGATCGCTTAGCTAAAATTGAACAAAAAGGAGTTCTTGCTCTTTTAAGTGATTCATCAAATGCGGAAGCTTCATATCCTAATGTTTCAGAACAAGATATTGGTAACTTTGTAACTAATGTTTTTAGAAATGCAACTGGTCGAATTATCGTTGCAGCTAAGGCATCTAATTTGAATCGCGTGCAAGAAGTTTTAAACGCAGCTAAAGCTACTGGAAAGAGAGTACTTTTAACTGGTCGTGATTTGGCTAAAATTGTTAGAACTTCAATGAAATTAGGCTATTTAGATGTGCCAGATGGCCTTTTAATGCGAGTTAAGGATTTAAAGACCGTGCCAGATAATCAAACAGTTATTTTGGAAACTGGTCGAATGGGTGAACCACTTAACTCATTACAAAAAATGGCTAAGAATCGCCATAGTATGATTACTATTCATGATGGTGATTTAGTCTTTATTGCTACAACTCCATCTCATGCCGTTGAAACTATGGTGGCTGAAACCAGTGACCTTGTCTATAAAGCAGGCGGAACAGTTATTCAATTGGGCCGCAACATGCATACTAGTGGGCATGCAACCGGTCGTGATATTCAATTATTGATTGATACTTTAAAGCCTAAGTTCTTAATCCCAGTTATTGGTGAGTATAGATTATTAGAAATTGTTCGTAGCTTGGCTATTAAGACTGGTATGAGTCCTAAGAATATCTATATTACTAAAAATGGTGATTGCTTAGACTACGACTTTAAGAAGAAACGCTTCTACTTATCTGATCCTGTCCCTGGTGAAGACACTATGATCGATGGCTCAGGTGTTGGTGATGTAGGTAACATTGTTTTGCGCGATCGAGAAGTGCTTTCTGATGATGGTATTTTCATTGCTGTAGTTACAATTGATCGTAAAAAGAAAAAGATTATCGCAGAACCTAAAGTAACTAGCCGTGGATTTGTCTATATTAAAGCCAATAGACAGTTGATGAATGATTCAATTGATGTGATTAAAAAGGCAATTAACAGCAACTTCGAGCACAAGAAGTTTGATTGGACAGAATTAAAGCAAGATATTCGCAGCGATTTGGAGAAATTCTTATATAAGAAAACAAATCGTCGTCCCGTTATTTTGCCAGTTGTGATGGAAGTAAACCAAAACCGTCATCGTGCTATGCAAAAGCGTAATGAAAAAAAGCAAGAAAATAACAAATCACATTCATCAAACAATAAAACAAGAAATAATAAAGAAAAGAAAGAATAATTATGACATCAGTAAGTCAAAAGAATTTATTGAAACTTGCTGAAGAAAATAAGCACAAGGGAGATCTTGCTGCGGCAATTCAAAATTTAGAAGAAGCATTGCGAGGAGAGCGTTCATTAGATGTGATCTTGGAGCTTTGTGATCTCTATTGTGCAAATAAACAAGAAGATCAGGCCTATGCTTTAATTAAAGAAGAGCCTGATCTTTTTTCTAATAAGCAAGTATATCGGATGTATTGTAAAGTTTTAAAGGAAAATAACTTTTTAATAGAAGCTTTACAGTTAAAAGAAATTACAGGGTTCGAATTACCTTTTAAGGTGCAGCCTGTTTCTGAAGAAAAGCAACAGCAAATTATGCAGTCCTTTAAGGCAAAAAAGCAGGTTAACCAAATGGATTATGAAAGCTTGCATAAATTAAATTTGGTTAATTTTACAACTTTTGCTCAAAGTATTTTATTAGAACCTATTTCAGAATTCGCTGTGCGCTTATCTCTTTGTGAAGATCTTATTAGACTAAAGTTGAAAGATAAATTTAAAGTGTGGGTTTTGGATGATTTAACCGAATTTATTCCTGCAGATACTTTGCTTTTAGAAAAAGCCCCTAAATACAAAGAGATAATTTCAGCTATTGGGGCTAAATTTAGTCATAATCCTAGTCAATTACCGCTTATGATTGGTGAAACCAATTTAGTATTAGGTAGTTTGTACCCTAAGCTAGATGATTATGTAGATGAACCTGATAGTTTTGCTAGCGATTTGGTAGCTTATTTGCAACAAAGAAATGGCAGAACTCATCAAGATTTATTTGAAAAAATTTATCGAAAATTTACAAATTAAAAAATAGGTAAAAAAGGTTTACATTTTCAAAGTATTTAGTATAATTAGCAAAGGATATTTTCGTTAGGCAATTTAGCTTAAGCTTTTTTACTAGGCAATTGCCGAAGAAAGTAGTACAATATTCAACAGAGAATTATCCGTTAACTTATCTCAACGGACTTCTTGCAAATTTACAGGAGGGTCATTTTAATGGCAGAAAAAGAACATTACGTTAGAACTAAGCCACACGTAAACATTGGTACTATCGGTCACGTTGACCACGGTAAGACCACTTTAACTGCGGCTATTACTACTGTTTTAGCCGACAAGGGTTTGGCTAAGGCTGAAGATTACTCACAAATCGATGCTGCACCAGAAGAAAAGGAACGTGGTATCACTATTAACACCGCCCACGTAGAATACGAAACTGAAAATCGTCACTACGCTCACATGGACGCTCCAGGCCACGCCGACTACATCAAGAACATGATTACCGGTGCTGCACAAATGGATGGTGCTATCTTAGTTGTTGCTGCAACTGATGGTCCTATGCCACAAACTCGTGAACACATTTTGCTTGCTCGTCAAGTTGGTGTTAACTACATCGTAGTATTCTTAAACAAGTGCGATTTGGTTGACGACCCAGAATTGATCGACTTGGTTGAAATGGAAGTTCGTGACTTGTTAACTGAATACGATTACCCTGGTGACGATATTCCAGTTGTTCGTGGTTCAGCTTTGAAGGCTTTACAAGGCGACAAGGAAGCTCAAGAACAAATTCTTAAGTTGATGGACGTCGTTGATGAATACATCCCAACTCCAGAACGTCAAACTGACAAGCCATTCTTAATGCCAGTTGAAGACGTATTCACTATCACTGGTCGTGGTACTGTTGCTTCAGGTCGTATCGACCGTGGTACTGTTAAGGTCGGCGATGAAGTCGAAATCGTTGGTTTGGTAGACAAGGTTCTTAAGTCAGTTGTTACTGGTTTGGAAATGTTCCACAAGACTTTGGACTTAGGTGAAGCCGGCGATAACGTTGGTGTATTGCTTCGTGGTATTGACCGTGACCAAGTTGTTCGTGGTCAAGTATTGGCTGCTCCAGGCTCAATCCAAACCCACAAGGAATTCAAGGCTCAAGTTTATGTCTTGAAGAAAGAAGAAGGTGGACGTCACACTCCATTCTTCTCAGACTACCGTCCACAATTCTACTTCCACACCACTGATATTACTGGTGAAATTGAATTGCCAGAAGGTACTGAAATGGTTATGCCTGGTGATAACACTGAATTCACTGTTACTTTGATTAAGCCAGCTGCCATCGAAAAGGGTACTAAGTTCACCATCCGTGAAGGTGGTCGTACCGTTGGTGCCGGTCAGGTTACTGAAATCCTTGACTAATTTCTAACGATATAGCAAAAAAGATGCACTTCTTCACAGGAGCGCATCTTTTTTCTTTTAGATTTGTTTTTTGTGCCAGTTTAAGGTAAGATAACTTAGTATGCAAGAAGCAAACTCAAACTTGACATTGGAGGTATTTTATTAATGTCTGTAAAATGGGAAAAGACCGGTAAAACAACCGGTGAACTTACTTTTGATATTTCAAAAGATGAAATTAAATTAGGTTTGGATCAAGCTTTTAGAAGAGTTAAGAAAAACTTACGTGTTCCTGGTTTTAGAAAGGGTCACGTTTCTCGTGTTATTTTTGATCAATACTATGGTGAAGAAGCATTATATGAAGATGCTTTAAACATTGTATTGCCAAATGCATATTCTGCTGCTGTTAAGGAAGCAGGTATTGCTGCAGTTGGTCAACCACAAATTGTTCCAGTATCAATGGACAAAGATAAAGACTGGACTATGAAGGCTACTGTTACTGTAGAACCAGAAGTTAAGTTAGGCGACTACAAGGGTATCGAAGTTCCAAAGCAAAATACTCGTGTATACCAAAAAGACGTTGATGCTGAACTTGATAAGCGCCGTGAACAAAATGCTGAACTTGTACTTAAGAAGGGTAAGTCAGCTAAGGGCGACACTGTAACCATCGATTACAAGGGTACTATTGATGGCAAGGAATTTGAAGGCGGCTCAGCTGAAAACTACTCACTTGAATTAGGTTCAGGCGCATTCATTCCTGGCTTTGAAGATCAACTTATCGGTCACGAAGCAGGCGACGATGTTGATGTTGTTGTAACCTTCCCTAAGGATTACGGTGCAAAGGATTTAGCAGGTAAAGAAGCACACTTTGCAACTAAGATTCACGAAGTTAAGTCAAAGCAACTTCCTAAGTTAGACGACGAGTTTGCTAAGGATGTTGATGATTCAGTAGATACTCTTGATGAATTAAAAGACAAGATCAAGAAGCAATTGAAGGATCAAAAGGAACAAGCTGCAAACGATGCTATTCAAGAAGCAGCTATTGAAGGTGCAGTAAAGAACGCTACTGTTGATGAAATTCCTGATGCAATGATTCAAGACGACGTTGATACTCAATTGAACCAATACTTAGGTAACATGCAACGTCAAGGTATTGATCCACAAACTTACTACAAGTTGACCAATACTAATGAACAACAATTACGTTCACAATTTGCTAAGAACGCTGCTGAAAGAGTTAAGACTAACTTAGTTCTTGAAGCTATTGTTGAAAAAGAAGGCCTTAAGGCAACCAAGGAAGAAATTGATAAGGAAATCAAGGACCTTGCTGCTGAATACAACATGGATGAAAAGACTGTACGTAACACTTTGTCAGACGACATGTTAAGTCACGACATCACTGTACGTAAGGCTATGGATCTTGTTACTGATAATGCTAAGCAAGTTGCTAAGGCAAAGCTTGAAGCAAAAGAAGCAGAAGACAAGAAGGAAAGTAAGTAATAAATAAATTATTACTGATTTCTCATTAAAAAGCGGCTTTAGGCCGCTTTTTTTGATATTTAAGCTTAATATTTATCAAAATATGTTAATTTATGATAATCTATTTTGGTAGGTATAGGGAGGAAATATAATGGCAAATCAGTTTACAGATCAAGAAGAGATTAAATGTTCTTTTTGTGGTAAAACTCAAGACCAAGTCAAAAAAATGATCGCTGGTAATGGCGTTTATATTTGCAATGAATGCGTTGACTTATCTAAAAAAATCATTGATGATGAATTACGTGCAGATTCTGTTAAAACTGCAAGTCAATTACCAAAACCAATGGAAATTAAAAAACAACTTGATCAATACGTAATTGGCCAAAATCGTGCTAAAAAGGTATTATCTGTTGCTGTTTATAATCATTACAAGAGAATCAGTCAAATGGATGTTGATTCTTCTACAGAATTACAGAAGTCTAATATTGCAATGATTGGTCCTACTGGATCAGGTAAGACTTATTTAGCTCAAACTTTAGCTCGAATCTTAAATGTACCTTTTGCAATTGCAGATGCAACCACATTAACCGAGGCTGGTTATGTTGGGGAAGATGTAGAAAATATCTTGCTAAAATTATTGCAAAATGCAGATTACGATTTGGAACGTGCTCAACGCGGCATTATTTATATCGATGAAATTGACAAAATTTCTAAGAAATCTGAGAATGTTTCAATTACTCGTGATGTTTCAGGTGAAGGTGTACAACAATCATTACTGAAGATCTTAGAAGGTACTATTGCTTCAGTTCCGCCTCAAGGTGGTCGTAAGCACCCACAACAGGAAATGATCAAGATGGACACCACTAACATTCTGTTTATTGTTGGTGGGGCTTTTGATGGTATTGAACAAATCGTTAAGAATAGATTAGGTAAAAAGACGATTGGTTTCGGTGCTGAAAATGAAGTTGATAAAATTGATGCAGATGATTGGACTCGTCATTTAACTACAGCAGATTTAGTTAAATTTGGAATGATTCCTGAATTTATTGGTAGAATTCCAATTATCACAACTTTAGATAAGCTTAACAGTGAAGATTTGGTAAGAGTATTAACTGAACCAAAGAATGCTTTGGTTAAGCAATATAAGAAGCTACTTTCACTTGATGGTGTTGACCTTAAGTTTACTGATGGTGCGCTTAAAGCAATTGCTGATTTGGCAATTCAAAGAAATATGGGGGCACGTGGTTTAAGAACTATAATTGAAAATTCAATTATGGATATCATGTACAAGACTCCAAGTGAAAAAGACATTGAAGCCGTTGAGGTAACCAAAGATGTAATTACGCGTCATGCTGAACCTAAGGTTATTCGTAAAAAGGATAAAAAAGAAAGTAGTAAAGCACAGGTAGGCGCTAATGATAATTAAAAGTAGTAGTTATGCTGTCAGTGCAGTTAGAGAAGATCAATATCCTAAGGATGATTTGCCTGAGATTGCATTATCAGGCCGCTCAAACGTTGGAAAGTCAAGTCTGATTAACACTCTACTTAATCGAAAAAACTTGGCTAGAACCTCTTCACAGCCTGGTAAAACGCAAACCTTGAATTTCTATCTAGTAAATGATGAGTTTTATCTTGTAGACGTACCAGGGTATGGTTATGCAAGAGTTTCGCAAAAGAAACGCCAAGAATTTGGTGAGATGATTCAAGATTACTTGGAAACAAGACCCAACTTAAAGGGATTAGTAATTTTAATTGATTCGCGTCATGAACCAACTAAAGATGATATTGCAATGTATAATTATGCTCAATATCTGAATTTACCTATTTTAGTTGTATGTACGAAGATTGATAAAATAAAAAGGAGCCAAGTAAATAAAGTAATGTCCCGTTTGAAAAAGAACATAGATCTTAATTATGATCATGTAACGGTTTTGACATTCAGTTCCGTAACTAAATTGCATGTTGCAGAACTGGGCAACTGGATTGAAGAAAAAATTAGTAAATAAAGAATGAGAAAGCTGTTAACTGAGGTTAGCAGCTTTTTCTTATGAGATGATTATTAGAATAAATTTACTTAAAAGAAAGGGTGCTAAAATTGAAAGTGTAGTAAAGAAAGTAGAGGCTTCATCTTGGATGATAATAAAACACAGAAAAAGACATTAACTACTTTAAGCCTGGTTTTAATGATCATAACTACGGTTTATGGTTTCGGTAATGTCTCGGTTTCATACCGGCAAATGACTTATGCCGGAATTATTTGGTTTATTTTAGCCGGAATTTGTTTTTTCTTTCCAGCTGGATTAATGATGGCAGAATATGGTTCAGCCTTTCACGATGCAAAAGGTGGAATTTACTCCTGGCTTGCGGGCTCTATTGGCGAAAAATGGGCCTTTATCGGGACTTTTGTTTGGCTGGCTAACTGGGTACTTTGGCTAGTATCTAGTGCCTCAAGACTCTGGATTTCGATTTCAGCGCTAATTTTTGGTAAAGATACAACTCAGAGTTGGAATTTATTTGATTTACATGGAACACAGCTAATAGGTGTATTGGCAATTCTATTCATGATTGTATCTACATACTTGTCTTCAAGAGGGATGACTGGAATTAAGATCATGTCCTCAATTGGTGGCTGGTTTATGATCGGGATGAACTTGATTTTTATCTTATCTAGTTTGTTAGTCATCATTATGAATCATGGACAATTAGCACAGCCAATCACTGGTTGGCAGAGTTTTATTATTTCACCTAATAAGGATTTCCAAACTCCAATTACTATTATTTCCTTTGTTGTCTATGCAGTATTTGCATATGGTGGTATGGAGACCGTAGGTGGGGTAATTGACAGTATGAAGCATCCCGAAAAAGATTTCCCTAAGGGCTTAATTATCGGTAGTTTGTTTACGATTATTTCTTATGTTTTAATGATCTTTATGACCGGTTTTTCGGTTAATTATCAAAAGGATATCGTTCAAACCGGTGCTAACACAGGTAATATTACTTATGTGGTTTACGGGACTTTGGGTAAAGCGTTCGGTACCGCCTTACATTTGGATCCGCAGACTAGTTTAATGATTGGTAAAATCTTTACGAGAGCAATTGCCTTATCAGGATTAATGGGAATGATGGGTGCTTTCTTCGTATTACTATATTCACCCGTTAAGTCCTTTATCATGGGGTCTGATCCACGTCTTTGGCCGAAGGCTGCAACTAAATTAAACAAACATGGCATTCCTGCTAATGCAATGTGGGCTCAAACTGTTTTCGTCTGCTTGTTAATTGCGGTCGTTTCCTTCGGTGGTAGTGCAGCTACAAGCTTTTATCAAATTTTGACCGATATGGGTAATGTTGCTGCAACTGCACCATATATCTTTTTGATAGGTGCATTTCCATTTTTCTTAAAGAAAGATTATTCGCGTAAATTTAGAGTATTTACGAATTATAAATGGACAGTAGCGCTGGTAGTATTTGTTGAAATAATTGTTTGCACGGGTATTATATTTACAGTTTTACAACCAATTTTGGAACACAGATATGCGACAGCTTTCTGGACTGGATTTGGACCTATTTTCTTTGGTTTAATAGCTTATATTTTTTATCGTACTTCAAAGAAAAAACATGGTTTAACCGATTTAAATTAAATACAAAAAAGACTTGCTTTAAAAAAAAGCAAGTCTTTTTGATTACGCTAAAGTTGTAATGTCGTTGAATTTAGGTAAATTATCGACAAATCTTTCATAGGCGGTTTGCTCATTAGTTTCAGTAATTTGTGCATTAGCAAAGTTCCTATTTCTTAAATCCTCTTCAGCAATAGAAATTTGATGAGTAAAGGTCGCATTTCCAATGAGTTCAATCCAGTAATTATTGTCTTCATAGTGAACAATGGTTTTTACCATGCCACCTGGATTGTAAACGTTGATTGGTGTGTCAAATTCTGCCATTTCTGGTTTGGTTAAACAAAATGCTAATGAGGTAGCAGACATTCCAGTTCCACAAGCATTGGTAAAGCCAACACCGCGTTCATAAGTCCTCACAAATAAGCGATTCTTATCAAGGATTTGAGCAAAATTAACATTAACACCATCAGTGAAGTAAGGATTCTCACTATTGAGTCGCTTACCGACGATTCCTAGGATAGGACCTGTTATTTGTTTTTGATTAACAAAGCTAATTAAATGGGGATTCGGCACGGCAATAGAAGAAAAACGTAAACCGGGATAAAGTTCAGGGGCAAAATCATCTATTAGACGATCATGTCCTAAATTATCAAATGGCAAGGCTTCTTTATTGAAATGGACAGGCGAAATTTCAACTGCAAAGGCAGGAACGCTTGGGGCAAAGTCATCGTCTTTTCTAACGCGGAGACTAGCATTCATTGTATCAACCAAGAAATTAGTTTTTTGGTACTTTTCACTTAAATAACGAGCGACAGTTCTAAGCCCGTTGCCACACATTGAAGCTTCACTACCGTCGGCGTTGATAACACGCATTTGGGCCAAAGCATTTTCTCTGACTGGCTTATTGACTACTAATACACCGTCTGCACCGTCAAGAAGACCAGTTTGTGAATCTGTAAGCTTAATAGTTAATTCTTTTAGTTCAGAATCAGACAATTCTTGCTTCAATTCGGTTTGATCAAGGATAAAGAAATGATTTTGTGACCCATGTACTTTTAATAACTTAACCATGATTTTCTCCCTTCGTAAAAAATTGTTGATAGATAATTTTAACTGCTTCGTCTGCCTTTTCCTTCTTGGTTCCGATCATCATTGAGATTTGGGATGCACCTTGGTTGATCATGCGAGGTGAAATATCGTGATCACCTAAAGAATCTAAAATTTGGCGACTAACAACATGATATTTCTTCATTCCTTCACCAACGACCATGATAATGGCATAATCGTCAATCCATTCAAGTTGATCTGGATTGATTGTTGCTTGAATTTCATTACAAATTTGATCAATTAGCTGATCATTTAGGAAATCATTGTTAAAAATAATTGTGATGTCATCAATACCAGAAGGCATGTGTTCGTATGGCACATTGTGCTTGTACAAGATTTGTAGGATACGTAAAGTAAAACCAGCTTCTTTGTTTAGCAAATATTTATGCAAATAAAGAGCTGAGAATTGTTTTTGGCTGGTTACACCAGTAATAACATTATCTGGTACAAAGTCCTTGTCTGGAACGATGATAGTACCAGGTTGATCAGGCTCATGAGTATTTTTTACGTTGATAGGAATTTGGCCTTGAATAGCGGGAATCAAAGCTTCATCGTGAAAAACAGAGAAGCCCGCATAAGATAGTTCTCGCATCTCGCGATAAGTCATTTTCCTAATGGATTGTGGATTATCTACAATATGCGGATTAGCTGCAAAAATTCCGTTAACATCTGTAAAGTTTTCATACATATCTGCATGAAATCCGCGAGCTAGAATCGCCCCAGTAATATCGGATCCACCACGTGAAAATGTGGCAATATTACCTGATGGGGTGATACCGAAAAATCCAGGGAAAATAACCCGTTCATCAGGTTCTATTTTTACTTGGTCAAGATTGAGATAACTTTCCGGATTGACCAATGCATCGTTAGGTTCGCCTGTAACGATTAAACCCGCTTCTGTTGGATCAAGAAAGCGACTTTTAACACCTTGATGTTGCAATATCATGGCAATTAAACGGGCGTTAAGACGCTCGCCGTGAGCTTTAAAAGCGGCCATTAAGTAGCTCGAATTAGGATAATTTCTGCTAGGTAAAGCTAAAAGAATATCTTTGATAACCTTAAGTTCTTCGTCAGCTACACCAAAGAAATGCCCGATTTCTTGATAACGCATAAAAATGGTTTGGACGATTTCATCAGTATTTTCACTCTTAAGTGTCATATTGGCGTACTTGATTAAAAGATCTGTGATTTTGATGTCGTCATCGTTTCTTTTACCTGGCGCAGAAACTACGATTACGCGTCTTTCAGGATCACTTAAAATAATATTTAATGCTTGTTCTACATTTTGTCCGTTAGCTAAAGAGCTACCACCAAACTTAACTACTTTCATAACATAATCCCCTTAAAGTGAAATTTCATAATTCGTTAATTTAAAAATGGATCCAAACTAAATTAATTTGAATTTTAGCATTATTTTTTAATCTTGCAACAAAAAGTTGAAAATACTGGCCTTGAATAGAAAAGCATATATAGTATAAATTAAAAATCAATAAAAAAGTATTGACTAAAATTTAATAAAAATGTAGACTA
Organism: Lactobacillus gallinarum; assembly: GCF_002160635.1. Lineage (NCBI taxonomy): Bacteria > Bacillati > Bacillota > Bacilli > Lactobacillales > Lactobacillaceae > Lactobacillus > Lactobacillus gallinarum. Next base: position 64,503 of record NZ_NFKZ01000006.1, on the reverse strand, counting down.
CATGTAAATCGAAGAGGCGCAACTGACATAAGTAGCAATTACGAGTTAGGCAAAACGAAGACTAATTGCGAAAGGGGAGGTTGCCGAAGCTTAAACCAGGCTAAAGGGATAAGCTGGGTCGTGATTGAATAAATTACGGACTGTCGCGGACAAAATTCGCGGAGCGCTATCGACCATTAGATTAAGTGAAGACTAATCCATTGTTTGTTTAGCGCAGACAATGGATTTTTTTATTGGGTGCTTCGCATGGATAGAGACTAGGGGCAAGATATGAATTCACAAATTTTAGAAAATCAGATCAATCAAGCAGGACATTTAACTATTGGCGGTGTTGATACAGTTGAATTAGCTAAAAAGTATGGCACACCTCTTGTTGTATACGATGTAGAGCAAATTCGTAATCAAATTAGAGCTTTTAAAAAGGTTTTTGAAGAAGAAAATGTAAAGTATGCCGTCAGTTATGCCAGCAAAGCATTTGCTTGTATAGCGATGTACCAAGTAGCTGCAGCAGAAGGAGCTTACACTGATGTGGTTTCAGATGGAGAGTTATATACAGCCTTGAAAGCACATTTTCCAGTAGAGAAAATCAGTTTTCACGGTAATAATAAGTCCAAGTCAGAACTTGAAATGGCCGTTAAAAATCATGTGGGCAAAATTATTGTTGATAATTTTCATGAAATTAAGTTATTGGATCAGGTTTTACGTGAACAAGATACCAAAATTGATGTCATGTTAAGAATTACGCCAGGCATTTCAGCTCATACACATGAATATGATCAAACAGGTCAGGTCGATAGTAAATTTGGTTTTGACTTAGAATCTGGTCAAGCCGATTTAGCCTTAGAACAAGTTTTAGCTAACTCAAGAATGAATATGATCGGGCTACATGCTCATATTGGATCACAAATTTTTGAATTGAATGGTTTTGAAATGGCTGCTAAAAAATTAATGGAAATTGCTGAAAATTGGCGTAGTCAATATGGTTATACTGCTCAAGTAATTAATGTCGGCGGTGGCTTTGGTATTAAATATACTGCAGAAGATAATCCATTAAAGCCAGAAGAATTTGTTAGGGCAATTGTTAAAACTATCAAAGAAGAAGCTAAGAATGCCTCATTTCCACTTCCAGAAATTGATATTGAACCTGGTCGCTCTATCGTAGGACCAGCCGGTTATAACTTATATACAACAGGGAGTCGCAAAATTGTTCCAGGTCATCGTCCATATGTAACTGTAGATGGTGGTATGGGTGATAATATTCGTCCAGCTCTATATGATGCAAAATATGAAACAGTTTTGGCTACTGATCCTCGAGCTGAATTGACTGAACATGTCAGAATCGCTGGTAAATATTGTGAAAGTGGTGACATCTTAGCTGAAGATCAAGCACTTCCAGCAACTAAATCAGGCTCACTTTTAGCAATGCTTGATACTGGAGCATATGGTTATTCAATGGCTTCAAATTATAACCGCAATGCTCGTCCAGCTGTTGTTTTTGCAGAAAAGGGCAAGGCTCAACTAGTCATTAAACGAGAAAGTCTAGAAGATTTAGTTCATTTAGATCAACCATATAATAATGAAGATTAATTTTTAAAGGGGAAAGATTATGACGAAATTAGATGCAAAAAGTATTATCAATTATATTGGCAATGCTCCTAAAAAAACGCCAGTTAAGGTCTTTATTAAGGGACGACTTGATCAAATTAAGTTTCCAGAAGGAATCGACAATTTCACTGAAGTACATTCCGGAGTGATTTTTGGTGATTGGAAAGATGTTGAACCATTTTTAAAAGAAAATTACAACAAGATTCAAGATTATCGTATTGAGAATAATGCTAGAAATTCAGCTGTGCCTCTGATTGATATGAAGAAATTTGATGCGCGAATTGAGCCAGGTGCTATTATTCGAGATCAGGTAGCTATTGGTAAAAATGCAGTCATCATGATGGGTGCGATTATTAATATCGGTGCTGAAATAGGTGATGATACCATGATTGATATGGGGGTTGTTTTAGGTGGACGTGCAATCGTCGGCAAGCATTGCCATATCGGTGCAGGCAGCGTTTTAGCAGGCGTAATTGAACCAGCTTCTGCTACTCCAGTTAAGATTGACGACAACGTAGTAATGGGTGCCAATGCAGTAGTGATCGAAGGTGTCCATGTTGGTGAAGGTGCCGTAATTGCCGCTGGTGCAGTCGTAACTCATGATGTAGCACCACATACGATGGTAGCTGGCATTCCTGCTAAAGTAATTAAAAAGGTTGACGATCAAACTGAGAGCAAGACAGGACTAGAAGATAACTTGAGAAAGATTTAATTATGGCAGTTTTAACTGAAAGCGGGCTAATTCAAATTAGAAGGCATTTGCATGAAATTCCTGAATTAGCTTTACAAGAAAAAGAGACACATGATTATTTACTAGAAGTAATTAAGGGATTTAATTCAGAGTTTTTAACTGTAAAAGTACCAGAAGAATTACCAACAGCGATTTTGGTACTAATTAAAGGAAGCAATCCGCAAAGAACAATTGGTTATCGGACCGATATTGATGCGTTACCAGTTGAGGAGAAAACAGATTTACCTTTTTCGTCAAAGCATTCAGGAGTCATGCATGCCTGTGGTCATGATATTCACATGAGTGTTGCATTAGGACTACTTAGTTATTTCAGTGAAAATCAGCCTAAGGATAATATGCTGTTCTTTTTCCAGCCAGCTGAAGAAAGTGAAAGTGGCGGTAAAAAAGCATATGAAAGAGGAATCTTTCAGGGGAAGTTTAAACCTGATGAATTCTATGGCTTGCATGATAACCCTGAATTACCGGCTGGAACAATTGGTTGTCGTGAAGGTACATTATTTGCAGGAACTACTGAAGTTAACATTGATTTGGTTGGTAAGGGCGGTCATGCGGCTTTTCCGCAGAATGCTAATGACACTGTGGTGGCTGCTGCTAGTCTAATTATGCAAGTACAAACGGTTATTTCACGAAGTATCGATCCAATTCAAAGCGGTGTTATCACTTTGGGTAAGGTTAGAGCTGGAACTATTAGAAATGTAATCGCTGGACAGACTCGGATTGAAGGAACAATTCGCGGATTAACGCAAAAAATGATTCTGCAAATTGATCAACGGTTGCGTGATCTATGTGAAGGTATAGCTCGTAGCTATAACATGAAAGTAAATCTTGAGTTAAATCAGGGTGGTTATTGGCCAGTAGAAAATAATCCAGAGCTAACTAAAAACTTCATTAATTATATGAAGAATAATCCGGAAGTGGATTTTGTTGAAACTAAGCCAAAAATGACAGGAGAAGATTTTGGCTTCTTACTTGCCAAATTTCCAGGAACAATGTTTTGGCTAGGTGTTGGTGATCCAAATTCACAGCTGCATTCAGCAACTTTGAATCCAGACGAAAAGAGTATTATGCGCGGAGTTAACGCAATTAAGGGATTTTTAATCGATAGAATGGGGAACTAATATGGCTACATTAATTGATGCAGATTTATTGACGGCAATTGTGACGCCATTTGATGAGAATAAAAAGATTGATTTTGATAGTTTGGAAAAATTAACCAATTACTTAATTGAGCAAGGCTGTAATGGCTTTGTGATAGGTGGTACGACCGGTGAAACCCCGACTTTGACTCATGATGAAAAGATCGAATTGTATAAACACTTTGGTCAAATCGTTAATGGCCGTGCTGTTGTGATTGCCGGAACTGGTAGCAATAATACTGCTGAAACAATTAAATTTACCAATGAAGTGGCAGAAATTGACGGCATTGATTATGCATTGGTTGTTGTACCGCCATATAATAAGCCAAATCAACGCAGCATGGTTGCTCACTTTACTGCAGTGAATGACAACGTTAAGATGCCAATTTTAATCTACAATATTCCAGGCAGAACCGGCGTTAAGATGGAAAAAGAGACGGTTGTTCAATTATCTAAATTAGATAATATTAAGGGAATTAAGCAATGTGCATCCCTTGAAGAAATGGAATACATCATCGATCATAAAGCAGCAGATTTTCAAGTCTTTACCGGAGAAGATACCCAAGCCTTAACTGCAAGATTGCTCGGAGCAAATGGTGTCGTTTCCGTAGCCTCTCATATTTATACTAAAGAAATGCGCCGGATGTATGATGCTTTATATGAAGGAAAATATCCCGAAGCAGCAAGAATTCAACGTTGGTTAACGCCTAGAATGCAAGCTCTGTTCATGTATCCATCTCCATCACCAGTAAAGGCAGTTTTAAATGCACAAGGTTTTGAAACAGGAGATTGTCGTTTGCCTTTAGTTGCCTTGAATGATGAAGAAAAAGTAACTTTAGCCCAGCATTTAGGCTTAGAAGATAAAGCTTTATTGCAAAAATTGCCACTAGATTTAGGAAAGGACCTTGAAAATGACTAAAAAAGTATTAATTGCAGGTTTTACGGGGGCCATGGGGCAAAAAGCCGTGAATTTAGTTAACAATATGCCAGGCTTTGAAGTAGTTGCAGGACTTTCTCCAATTGCCGAAAATAATCCTGAACAATATCATTTGCCTGCAGACGCTAAAATTTTTAAGAGCCTAACAGAAATTCCTGATCATTTAGCAGACTTTTGGATCGACTTTACTACACCTAAGGCAGTATATGACAATGTAAAATTTGCATTGCAACATCATATTAGACCAATAGTAGGTACTACCGGTATGAGTGATGAGCAAGAAGCAGAACTGATTGAACTTTCAAGAAAAGAAAAAGTAGGCGGTCTGATTGCCCCCAATTTCGGAATGTCCGCAGTTTTGTTGATGAAATTTGCAAAAGAAGCTGCTAAATATTTCCCAGATGTTGAAATTATTGAAATGCATCACGCTGATAAAAAAGATGCTCCGTCCGGAACGGCGCTTGCTACAGCTAAGATGATTGCTGAAAATCGTCCTGAACATCAAACAGCACCAGATGAAGTGGAAACCTTGAAAAATGTTCGCGGTGGTGATTATCAAGGAATCAAGATTCATTCAGTTCGTCTGCCTGGCTATATTGCACATGAACAAGTATTATTTGGGGGACCAGGTGAAGCATTAACTATTCGTCAAGATTCATTTGATCGTGGCTCATTTATGAGTGGAGTAAAAGTGGCGTTAGAAAAAGTTGACCAATTAGATGAATTAGTAATTGGTTTAGAAAATATCCTTTAAAGACTAAGGGAGGAAAGATTATGCCGGAATTAGCTAATGATTTAGGTTTTAGCCAAAAAGTACAAAATGTCAAAGCCTCAGGAATTAGAATCTTTGATAATAAGGTTTCAACTATTCCAGGAATCATCAAATTAACTTTAGGCGAGCCTGATATGAATACGCCTGAACATGTTAAAGAAGCCGCAATTAAAAGCATCCAAAATAATGATTCACACTATGCTCCTCAAAAAGGAAAATTAGAATTGCGACAAGCTATTAGCAACTATTTAGATAAGACTATCGGCGTTAAATACGATCCAGAAACAGAAATTGTAGTTACAGTTGGTGCTACAGAAGCGATCAACGCTGCACTTTTTGCTATTACTAATCCTGGTGACAAGATAGCTATTCCAACGCCAGTCTTTTCATTATATTGGCCAGTTGCTACTTTAGCCGATGCCAGTTACGTGTTGATGAACACAACTGCAGATAATTTCAAATTAACGCCGCAAAAATTGACTGAGACTATTAAAGAAAATCCGACAATTAAAGCCGTGATTTTAAATTATCCAACTAATCCAACAGGCGTGGAATATACAGAAGATGAAATTAAGACTTTGGCTAAGGTAATTGAAGAAAATCATTTGTACGTTATTACTGATGAAATTTACAGTACTTTGACTTATGGTGTTGAGCATCATTCTATTGCTAGTTTGATTCCTGAGCGAGCAATTTATATTTCTGGTTTATCCAAGTCCCATGCGATGACTGGCTATCGTTTAGGATACATTACAGGACCTGCTAAAATTATGGATCAAATTGGTAAAGTACACGGCTTAATGGTAACAACGACAACTGATTCATCCCAAGCCGCAGCGATCGAAGCATTAGAAAATGGATTAAATGATCCAGTGGAGTATCGCAAAGTTTACCAAAAACGAAGAGATTTTGTCTTAGAAAAATTAAATAAGATGGGGATGCAAGCAGTAAAGCCGGAAGGAGCCTTCTACATCTTTACGAAAATCCCATCTCAATATGGTAAAGATGATATGCAATTTGCATTAGACTTGGCCTTCAAAGCTAAGGTAGGCGTAACTCCTGGTAGTGCCTTTGGTCCTGGCGGTGAAGGTTATGTAAGATTGTCATATGCATCTAGCGATGAGAACTTACAAGAAGCAATGAAGAGAATGAATGATTTTTTACAAGAGGTTGAATAAAAATGGTTAGAGAATATAATGTTGCAATTTTAGGAGCTACGGGTGCTGTTGGTAGAAGAATGATTGATCAATTGGCTAAGTCAACTATTCCGGTAAAAAGTATAAAGTTATTAGCCTCATCACGTTCAGCTGGTACTGTATTAAAGTTTAGAGATCAAGATTTAACTGTTGAGGAAACTACACCAGAATCCTTCGATGGCGTTGATTTAGTTCTTTCATCAGCTGGCGGTGCAGTATCAAAGAAATTTTTACCAGAAGCTGTTAAGCGCGGTGCAGTTTGTGTAGATAATACCAGTGCTTTTAGAATGGAACCAGATGTCCCATTAGTTGTACCAGAAGTAAATCCAGATGCATTGAAAGAACATCACGGTATTATTGCCAATCCAAATTGTTCAACCATTCAAATGGTGATGGCCTTGGAACCAATTAGAAGAAAGTTTGGTTTGAAGCAAATTATCGTTTCAACTTATCAAGCAGCTTCCGGTGCAGGTCAAGCCGCAATTGAAGAATTAAAAAAGGAAGCACAAGATTATTTAGATGGCAAAGATATGCAAGCAGATGCACAGATTTTGCCAACTAAAGGTGATAAGAAGCATTATCCACTAGCATTTAACCTTTTACCACAAATTGATGTCTTAGAAGATTCTGGTTATTCTCATGAAGAATGGAAGATGATTCATGAAACCAAGAAGATTATGCTTAACGACATGAACGCTAAAGACATCAAAGTCACTGCAACTTGTGTTAGAGTCCCTGTTCCAATTGCTCACGGTGAAAGTGTATACTTCACTGTTGAAGATGAAAGTGCAACAACTCAAGATATCATGGCTGCAGTTGCTGACTTCCCAGGTGTTGTGCTTGAAGATGATATTAAACATCAAATTTATCCTCAACCTATTAATGCAGCAGGTAAGCGCGAGACTTTTGTGGGTCGTATTCGTCCTGACTATGAAAATCCAGGTGCATTTAATATGTGGATCGTAGCTGATAACCTCTTAAAGGGTGCAGCTTGGAACACTGTTGAAAATGCGGAATACTTAGTAAAAATGAATTTGATCTAAAACTAAAAAGAAAAAAGCACAAATATTGTTTAGTAGGCAATATTTGTGCTTTTAATTTTGTGGTAGAATATGTCAGGATTAAACGGCAGAGGAGGATTTTTTAGATTGAAGTCAAAAAAGATAATGTTAGCCATTGCATTTTTATCTTCATTTATTTTTTTAGGTAATAGCGCAACAGTTAATGCCAAGACATATTCCAATAGTCAATTACGTAAATATGCTATTAAAACAATGAATAAGCATCATTTACGCGGCACGATTGAAATTGTTAAGGATGGACATCGTCAAACAGTTAATGTTGGTTATGGCTACTACAGACGTAAAATTAAAAATGGTAATAAGAAATTATTATATCCTGTTGGCTCATTGCAAAAATCTGTAACAGCGGCAATTATTACGCAGTTAATTTATCAAAAAAAGTTTTCACAAAATACTAAAATCTCACGTTGGTATCCAAGATTAAAGCAGGCTAAGCATATTACAGTAGGTCAATTAATGACCCATACTTCAGGAATTAATGTGATTGGTACCGAGTCTAGTCATGGTATTAATTTCTCTGAAAATGGCGCAATTAATTGGACTGTTGCTAAGGCCAATGCTACATCTCACACCAAGCGGGGAGCTTTTAATTATAATAATGCCAATTATGTTTTGCTTGCAGGTATCATTCGCAAAGTAACCGGTAAATCTTATGCAGCAAACGTAAAAAACAGAATTATTAAATCACTTCATTTAAAGCATACATATGTTTATCAAAATATTCCTCGTTCAAAGACAGATGCTATTTCATATCTTTATCGTCATGGTAAAAACTATCAAAGCGCTTCTTATGCTAATAGATATGTAGTGTCTCAACTTCCAGGTGCGGGAAACTTATTCTCTACCGCTGGTGATTATTATAAGATTCAACGAGGATTGCATAATGGCAAAGTTTTAACTGAGAAGAAATTCAATTATTTAAGTCATTTAAAATCCAAAGTTAATACATACTCTGGCGGTTTTTATTTAAAAGATGGTGGTAAACTGAAATTGGCTTATGGTAATTTTGGAGATACTCATTTTACTAATTGGATGCAACTTACTACAGACAATAAAAATGGAATTGTGATGTTTTTAAATCAGCCATACGGTAGTAAAAATCAAATTAAAAGCGTAGGTTATAGCATTTTAAAGCATATTAAATCTGACACTTTCATTAAAAGATAGAGGCAAAAGATGAAAACAGGAGATCAATTTACTGATTGGGCAATTGAATTACAGAGCATTGCTCAAAATGGTTTGAAATATGGTCATGATGTCTTTGATCGTGAACGATATGAACAAATTCGTCAAATTGCGGCTGAAATGATGACTGTTAAAACAGGGATGCCAATTGAAAAAGTTAAAACTTTATTTTGTGGTGATGAAGGCTATCAAACTCCAAAAATAGAGACGAGAGCCGCAATTTTTAAAGATGATCAGATTTTGTTAGTTCATGAGAAACTATCTGACGATTGGTCACTTCCAGGTGGTTGGTGTGAAGCTAATCTTTCTACCGAAGAAAACTGTATTAAGGAAGCAAAAGAAGAATCAGGCAGAGATGTCAAACCAATTAAATTGATCGCTTTACAAGATCGAAATAAACATAATAAGCCAATTCGAGCTACTGGAATTATAAAAGCTTTTTATTTGTGCAAGGTAATAGGTGGCGAATTCGAAAAGAACATTGAAACTACAGATTGTCGTTACTTTTCATTAAATAATCTGCCTAAGTTATCACTTGGTCGAAATACGCCTGAACAAATAAAGATGTGTTATGAGGCATCCAAAGATCCCAATTGGCAAACTGTTTTTGATTAACGAAAAAGCAAGATGGAAAAATCCATCTTGCTTTTTTCATCTGTGATTTTTTGGCATCTTGGGCCGCTGATCAAATAATTCTCCAATAAGTTTGAAGAAACCGTAGATAATTAATAAAATTCCCATTATCAGGATAGATTTGCGATCGAATGCTCGTGGATTAATGATGACGATAATTCCTAAGGCAAAGGCGATAACTGCTTCCGTAGCCACGACTGTGATCCGGAATACGCCTGATATTCTATGAAGAATTAGTTGCCGCAGTCTGACATAAGAATAAATAATTAAAAATATTCCCAAGAAATAGTGAGCTAAGAAGATTAACAAACGATTATTAGAAATTAAAGCCGTTGATAGAGCAAAAACAACTAAGTATGAAATAATAAAGAACTGTTTCTGCTTCTCTTTTAAACTAGAATTTGCCGTATCTAAAATTTGATGGACACTAAAGCCAATTCCAGCAAATGCTACTAGAACACCAAAAGCACGTAATGCATATTGAGGCATGGTTAAACTGATGATACCCAACACTACCAGGATCCAACCAACGATTGTATCAGTCGAAAACAGTACTTTAGTTAGATGGCGACTTTTGATTGTTTGCCAAATTGATGAAAACAAGGAGCCAAAAACGAAGCGTGTTCTACGAGAAGAATTTGTAAATGACAGCAGAATAGCCCCAAAACCACCGAAACCATTTTTATCTAATTCGTTGATCTTGGTAGCGCCACTTGCGCCTAGTGCAGCAAATAAATCATTGGTTAGAGATTCGCGTTCTTCAAGCGTTGCGTTTCCAATCCATTGGTTGATTAGTTGATTGTAAACTTTTGATTGCGGATTTCTATGCCTTTTAGTATCAAAGCTCGAACCAATGATTTGCCAACTGAAAGTATCATGTTGACTCAAATTATTGCGCGTACTATTCACAATAGTTGGATGGATTCCTTCAGGTTCAAATAAGCGGCCGATAACGCTAAACTCTGGCACAAATCTTCTTAACGTGTTTTGTAGATATTTTAATGGAAGCTGTGCACCTACTTCTTCAGCGATACCAGGAGAATCAAAAGTGTAGATCCGCTTAATTCGTTTACGAAGTTTGGGCTCAATATTAATTGCAGCATATTCGGCTAAATTGCCACCTTTTGAGTGACCACAAAGATAATAATCTTGATCGTCCGCTTTTAAAATACGTTCGAGTAATTTAACTGCTTGCTTTTGTGCAACAGTAATTCTGAAACTAATTTCAAAGTCTTCTTTCCAACCGATAAGTGAATCATCTGTACCACGAAAGGCGACGAAATTAGTTCCATCAGTTAATTCGATTTTAATGGCACTAAATTGAGTATGTTCAGTTAACGTGCTAGTAAAATAAGATAATTGCGCCTTTTTAAAACGCTCGGCTCGTGCCATTAATTTAAATAGTTCTTGATATTGCAAATTATCATTACGTGGGTGATCATCTGCAAAATAGAGCTTAGCTGCTTCATCTACAGTAATTGTTTTAGCATCGCCACTAACAATATCATGCAATTCAAGATAAGAAAAAATAGATAAAACAAGTGCATCAATATCATTGAAAGGCGATGTACTAAAGTCAATGTCTCCACGCCATTTTAAATATGTAAGAATATTATTATCTGGATACATGTTTTACCTCTTCAAATGAAAAAACTATAATCCCCTCTACAATTTTAACGTAACTATTGAGAGATAGTGTAACAAAAAACTTTTTTAGCTATTTAGCAACATTCGTTATTTTATACTATAATAAAAACAGGTAGAAGGGGATTCAACTACCTGTAATGATGGATTATAATAAGGACTTATAGAAATTATAACCCGCACATAAGTATATCAGTTATTGATAGTTAATGGTATACTTATATCTTTACATTTTTTGAAAAAATTACTCTTGTATGTATTGTACAATATGTATGAGGGCGTTTTTTTATTTTAAAAGGGGAATTTTTATGTTAAAAGATGGAATATATGATGCTGAAGCAAGAGGCATGGCAGGCTTTGTTAAAGTGAAGTTAACTGTTAAGGATCAAAAAATCGTGGCAGCTGATTTAGATTTATCTACTGAAACGCCACAATATGGTCAAAAAGCAGAAAAGCAGCTTGAAAATGAAATTCTGACTAAGCAATCTGCAGATATCGATGCGGTAAGTGGTGCAACTTTTACTTCAAATGGAGTTAAAGAAGCAGTTACGGATGCTCTAAAGCAAGCAAAAAAGTAGAGGAAGATTAATGCACGTTACAACATACTTTGTTATTGGAGCAATTATCATCTTGATTATTGCCCTTTTTCGTTCGGAGCATAAATTTGAATTTTTGAAGGCGGCAATTCTATTTCTTGCTCAAATTTTCTTTAGTACAGTTAACTTTTTGCTCTTTTTTGTAATTGCATATTTCATGATGCAGGATAAGGATCATGTGAATTTAGGGAATCTCTTCTTGTTGCTGGCGGCATTTGTGGTACTTTCCGGGATGTTTATCTATTGGGGAATGCGAGTGGCCGCTCATGTTTTCAAGTTTTCGACGACGACTTTGACTTTGGTTGAATATTATATTCAATGGTCGCTGATTTATGTGACAGTTTATCAGGCAATTTTCAGCAATATTAAGCATATCAGTACGATTACTCACTTCATTAGAGTAGGTAATTTCCTAGATCCGAATTTGCTAGTGGTTGTCGTTTTACCTTCATTTATTTCGGCGTGGATTGCCGTGATTTTATATAAAAAGTTTATTAAGGCAATTTAATTAAAAAGCATCCCAATTCCGGGATGCTTTTATTGTTCATGGTAATGTTATTACTTAGTTCTCTCAAGAATTTCATCCATCTTTTGGAAGAATAATTCCTTGTTTGCTTTAGTAACGATGTCAACTTCACGACCGTTAGGATCACGTCTAAAGCTACCAGCACTCATTCCATCAGTAATAACTGTAGCCTTAGCTTTTTCAGTTTTAACAACTTCTGGATACAATGCACTAACTGTAGTAAGTACATCCCAAAGGTAAAGTTCAGCAGAAGGGATTGAGATAATTAGGCTGTAGCCTTGGCCAACTAAATCCATAGCTGGATATTTGCGTAAACTTGCCCAGTGTTGCCGCAATTCATCATTTAATGGGATCTCTTCAGTACTTTCAAGGCCCACCATTTGAATTGAAATATTGGAATCAAAAACGCGTTTAACAGCGTATGGATCCCAGAATGAATTCCATTCCTGACTGCCATCTGCGTTAACCATGGCTACGTTACCATGATCATCAAGAGAGCCGCCCATCCAGTAAAGTTTTTTGATATGTTTTTCAATATCTAGGTCAACATCAAGAGCACGTGCTAAGTCAGTTAAAGGACCGGTCATAATTAATGTGACTGGTTCTTTTGCATGCTTAAGTTTTTCAACCATATCAAGGTGAGCAGGTAATTCAGCTTGTGGAGTATCGATCGAACCCTTTTCGTTTAAGATAGGTAAATAATTAAAGGAATATGTAGCCATGCGCCAGTCGTGTGGGAATTGGTTGACAGCTCTTGAATTTGAACGGGCAACTGCTAATTTATCTCCGCGCAGATTAAAAAGATCAGTCATCTTACGGCATGCTGCAACAGAGGGATCGATAAAACCGTCGGCATCGATTGCACCGACACCTAACAATTTGATATCAGGAGCTTGCAAAAGAAGCAGGTAAGATACTAAATCGTCAATGTTACCATCATGATTAAAATATATTTGTTTCATTTTTTGAACCTTTCTAACTAATTACATTCATTTTAGCATGTCTAATTAACAAGAAATATTTTAATTTAAGATATTTGTAAAACCGCTTACATTAATCTTATAATAAGAATATTGATATACACAGAAAGGCAATAACTATGAAACAAATTAAAATGGGACCATCTACGCTTTCCATTCCGGCTATGGCATTAGGCATTATGCGGATGAATCAAAAAAGCGTAACAGAAGCGGCGGATGCAATTAGTGCAGCTTATGAAGAAGGAATTAACTTTATCGATTCAGCCGATATATATGGCGGTGGAAAGTCAGAAACAGTTTTTGGGCAGGCACTAAAAGAAACAAAGATTGGCCGAGATAAGCTCTTCATCCAATCTAAAACAGGGATTGTACCAGGCAAGCGATATGATTTTTCTGAAAAATATATTTTGACTGCTGTAGATGGCATCCTAGACAGAATGCAGGTTGACTACTTAGATAGCTTGGTTCTGCACCGGCCCGATATTTTGATGGATCTAGAGGAGGTAGCGGAGGCTTTTGATACATTGCAGGCACAAGGGAAGGTGCGCTTCTTTGGTGTTTCTAACTTTAATGCTAGTGAAATTGAATTGCTTAAAACAGCAGTGACTCAGCCAATTATGTTTGACCAATTGCAGTTTGGCTTGATGCATACGGGGATGCTTGATAGTATTGTTCATACCAACATGACCGATGAAAAGTCAGTAGATCATGATGGCCAAACGTGGAATTACTTATTGCGGCACAGAATAACATTGCAGTGCTGGTCACCATTCCAATATGGTATGTTTGAAGGAACCTTTATCAATAATTCGAAGTTTCCGCAATTAAATGAAGAATTAGAAAAGTTAGCCGAACATTATCAAGTAGGTAAAAATGCAATTGCAGCCAGTTGGATTTTGCGTTGTCCTGGACAGATTCAAATCTTGGTTGGTTCAATGAATCCTCAGCATATTGCGGATTCAGCGGCTGGTAGCGACATTCAATTAACTAAGCAAGAATGGTACGATTTGTATTTAGCAGCCGGTAATGATTTGCCATAATAAGTTAAAAAGGCCAAATGAAAAGAGTTAGATGAATTTCACCTAACTCTTTTTTTAGTAATTAAGATAATTATTTTAATCTAAATCTTTACCGTTTGATTTGATGACCTTCTTGTACCAGAAGAATGAATCCTTACGTGAACGAGCCAAAGTACCTTCACCGGCATCATTCTTGTCAACGTAGATAAAGCCGTAACGCTTGTCCATTTGACCAGTACCAGCAGAAACCAAGTCGATGCAGCCCCATGGAAGGTAACCCATTAAGTCAACACCGTCGAGTTCAACAGCCTTTTCCATTTCTGAAATATGGTTTCTCAAGTAGTCGATTCTGTAGTCATCGTGAACCTTGCCGTCTTCAACCTTGTCGTAAGCACCAAGACCATTTTCAACGATGAACAATGGCTTGTGGTAACGATCTTGCAATTGGTTTAAGGCAATTCTCAAACCTTCTGGATCGATTTCCCAGCCCCAGTCACTACGCTTCAAAGTAGGGTTCTTAGCTACAGCTTTAGCTAAATCAGTTAAATCATCAGGCTTAACTTTTTCGCTTGAAACAGTAGTAGTTTGGTAGTAACTAAAGCCAACATAATCAACTGTACCTTCCTTTAAGACAATTCTATCTTCATCAGTGATGTCAGGACGGTAGCCATTTCTTTCGATATAAGCTTCAACAGCATTTGGATATTCGCCAAAAACATGAACGTCTGAGAACCAATCACGGCGTTGCTCCCACTTGTCAGCTAATAATACATCATCACTTGATGGAGTAAGTGGACGAACAGGTGAGTAGTTGATCATACAACCAATTTGGAAGTTAGGGTTGATCTTGTGACCAATCTTAACTGCTAATGCAGAAGCAACTAATTCATAGTGACCAGCTTGATACATTGCAGCTTCTTTATCCCTGTCAGTCATGTCATCTTTGAAAAGAATACCAGAATTAGTAGCCATTAAGAAGTCATTGTTAAATGCTGATTGGTTATCAATTTCATTGAAAGTCATCCAGTACTTAACCTTGTTCTTGTAACGCTTGAAGCAAACTTCTGCGAAATGTACGAAGAAGTCAATTACTTTACGGTTGGTAAAACCACCATAGTTCTTAGCCAAATTGAATGGCATTTCAAAGTGGGAGAGGGTAATTACAGGTTCAATGCCGTATTCATGACAGGTATCAAATAAATCGTCATAAAATTTTAAACCTTCTTCATTAGGTTCTTTTTCATCACCGTTAGGGAAAATTCTAGTCCAGGCAATAGAAGTTCTGAAAGCCTTAAAGCCCATTTCTGCCATTAACCTGATGTCTTCCTTGTAGTGGTGGTAGAAATCAATTGCTGAGTGGTTAGGATAGTTCTTACCTGGAAGAACACCATCAGTAATTTCACGTGGCTTAGTAGCGGAACCGACTGTCATAACATCGGCAACGGAAACTCCTTTGCCGCCTTCTTTCCAAGCACCTTCAAGTTGGTGAGCAGCTACAGCACCACCCCATAAAAAGTTTTTTGGCATTTTTGCTGAATACATTAATTATTCCTCTCTTTCTGTATGTAACTGGAAACGTTTACAATAGTCATTCTGACACAGTGTATTTTTAAAATCAAGTTGAATTTAGTCACCGTTGACTGTTAAGGCGCCTCGATCATAGCGATTGCGCGATTCTGATAATTCAAAGGGACGGCCGTCTTCTAAAAACGCTTTTTGTTGAATACATAAAACGGGATCGTCGATGGCACAGTCAAGATATTTCATATCGTAGGCATCAGATTTTTCTGCGGTAATGATCCGATCGTCCTTGCCAATTTTAAGCCCCAGCTCATTTTGAATATAGGAGTAAACTGATTTGTGCAGAATATCCATTGTGATTCCGGGGATGCGCTTAATCGGCATGACGGTATATTCCAACCTAGCTGGTTTTCCATTTAAGATACGTTGTCTAATAATGTCATAAACCTCATCATTTTTGTCTAGACATAAAGCTTTGCATTCTTCAGCGCTCGGCCGTCGAATATTAAACGAAATTACATTGCTAGTTAATAGAAAGGCGCTATTGACATGTCTGGTGAAGCCGGTATGTTCGTTGACACCAGAGTTAAGAAAAATATCAGGAATCGACTTGCTAGTAATGAAGGTACCGTGTCCCTTGACAGCTTTGATTAATTTTTTGCTTTGCAAAATTTTAAGAGCATGAACAATAGTTACTCGGCTAGTATGATATTTCTTAGCCAAATCAAATTGCTCAGGCAACTGTCTAACATACTTCTTTTCAATAATATCTTTTTCTATATCATTGGCTATTTCTTGATAACGACTCAAGGGTAAGCCTCCTCTCTATTGTAAAGGGAAATGTTTCATTGCTATTTTACCAGTTTTCTTTATCGTTGTGTAAGCGGTTGCTAATTTTTTGTACAAAAATTGTAAGCAATTTCATAAGTAAAGTGGTATGCTTTACATGTAGCTTGTATGTATTTGAAAAGGCATACAAGTGATACATAATATTTAGTGATGGGAAAACAAAAGTATATATTTTTGTTTACAAAACAATGAAAGCGTTTTATAATAATTGGCGTAGATCAATAAAAGAAATTTAAATATAAAACGTAATGATCAGGAGGATTTTATATTATGGCTGAACAAACTATTATGTTAAATTGTAGTGCAGGTATGAGTACTTCACTTTTGGTAACTAAGATGCAAGAAGCTGCTAAGGAACAAGGCATTGATGCAGAAATCTTTGCTTGCCCAGCTTCAGAAGCTGATGACAAAATGGATCAAAAAGAAATTGACTGTGTCCTTCTTGGGCCTCAAGTAAGCTACATGAGAGGTGACTTTGAAAAGAAGGTTAAAGGTAGAGGCAAGGACGGCAAGGACATTCCTTTAGATGTTATTAACATGCAAGACTATGGCATGATGAACGGTAAGAACGTTTTGGCTCAAGCCGAAAAAATGATTAAGGGTTAATTGACTAATTAAAGGAGAGACAGATTTATGGCAGAAGAAAAGCAAACTCCAGAGCAAAAGGAACAAGAAACATTAATGGCTGCTATGGGCCTTATTGCTAATGGTGGTAACGCAAAAAGTTTAGCCTTTGAAGCAATTCGTCTTGCTAAAAAAGGCGATATTGAAGGCGCACGTGAAAAGCTTAAGGAAAGTGACAAGTCACTTCTTGAAGCTCATAATTCACAAACCAATATGCTTACCAAAGAGGCACAAGGTGACCATATGCATGTCACTTTATTAGTGGTACACTCACAAGACCACTTGATGAACGCTATTACCTTTAGGGACTTAGCTGGAGAAATGGTAGATCTTTATGAAAAGCTATATGAGTCTGGCTCTCTTAAGAAATAATAAAAGTAATCGCTATAAAAATAGATCTCACGAAAAAGTGGGATCTATTTTTTTACGCAAAAATGCTAAAATGAAAATAATTAAGTTTAGATTGAGAGAAGAAATATGAATCAAAAAGAAGTCGAAAGAGAAAAAGCAGAAGTAGCACGGACTAAGCACCGAGAAAGTATTAAGTACATGTATTTTAGTCGGTATTTGATGATTAGATATATTGTAACCATCTTTTTATTTTGTAATTTGATGTGGTTTATTATTAGTGCATATTATGGTTCACGATTTGGAATTTTTGCTGCGCTAATTGTGGGAGTTTATTCTGCTGTAGCTAGTTTTGAGCAGTTATCTAAGATGCACAATCGTAAGCGTGACATTCCAATTACTAGAATATATTTATACGTCCAGATGGCAGTTAATGCATTGCTGGCAATCGGTTTGTTTACTCCACTTAAAAAGATGATTTTTCCATTTGTAATTAACAATGATATTTTGTATTTCATGGTTGCTTTCCTGTTAATCGGAATTGTTTTAGCGGCTTTATGCGAATTCAGAATTCATCAAATTTTGAACGATAAGGATCGTTATTACCGTGTAATTGAAGTTTTCAAGAAGCATCAACAATAGATTATATGAAGAAACTTATAAATAACTATAAGTTTTTTTATTTTGTCCAAAAGCCCGTGATAATGGGAAAAGTAAAGACTTTTGATTTCAACGGTATACCGTATGTAAAGAAAAAGCGTTTACATAAGAAATCGCTTTCGATATAATAAAGTTGTTCAGATTTGATGAATGTTTCAGAAATATTGAGGGGGAAAAGAATATGGCTGATTCTAATTCAGCTTCTTTCAAAGATAAGATTGCGGCAAAAGCCGGGAAATTTGCCTCATCACGCTTTGTTAGAGCTATCATGGACGCTGGCTATAGCGTTATTTCATTTTCTATTATCGGAGCAATATTCTTAATTTTAACTGTATTACCACAAGCATTTCCAATTCCTGGATTTGCTGAATTTTATGCAAATACTTTGGGTCGTTTTACCAACTTATTCCAAGTTGTTTACAATGCTACTATGGGTATTTTGGCATTGATCTTTGCCGGTACTTTTGCATATTCATATACAAATATTTACCGTCAAGAAGAAAAACTTGATTTGGTACCAATGAACGGTTTATTAATGTTCTTAATGGCCTTTTTCATTACTGTACCAGAACTTGTTTGGAAGAATGGTTCAATTCAATTTGTTACTATTCTTACTAAGGCTAAGATGGTTGCTGGTGGTTATGAAGCTTCAACTGG
Source organism: Lactobacillus gallinarum (assembly GCF_002160635.1). NCBI lineage: Bacteria > Bacillati > Bacillota > Bacilli > Lactobacillales > Lactobacillaceae > Lactobacillus > Lactobacillus gallinarum. The sequence continues at coordinate 45,782 of NZ_NFKZ01000006.1, read as the reverse complement.
TGGTATTACTAGAATTGCCTCAGTTGGTATCTTTACCGGTTTGGTAGTTGCTTGGTTAACAGTTCAAATCTACCGTTACACGGTTAAGCATAACTGGAGAATTAAGATGCCTGCATCTGTTCCAGCTGGTGTATCTAACTCATTCAGTGCTTTGATTCCAGGTTTCTGTATTGCTTTAACTGTTGCAGTTATTGAATTGATTTTGGTAACTTTAGGAACTGATATCTTCAAGGTTCTTTACATTCCATTCTCATTCATTAGTAATATCGCTGATACTTGGTGGGGATTCCTCATCATTATCTTCTTGATCCACTTCTTATGGTGGTTTGGTATTCACGGTGCCACAATTATGAGTGCTTTCTATACGCCAATTGTTTTGGCTAACATGGCTGCTAACGTAAATGGTGCTTCACACTTCTTCGCTGGTGACCCAATGAACTCATTCGTAATTATTGGTGGTTCTGGTGCCACTTTAGGTATGGCTATCTGGCTTGCCTTTGGTTCACGTTCAGTCCAATTAAAAGAAATTGGTAAGGTTGAATTAGTCCCAGCTATCTTTAACATTAACGAACCAATTCTTTTCGGTTTACCAATCGTTTATAACATTAACTTATTGATTCCATTTATTTGTGCTCCGCTTGCTTCAGGTATTATTGGTTATGTTGCTGTAACTACTCATTTAGTACCTAAGATCATCGTACAACAACCATGGCCAACTCCAGTTGGTTTGAGTGGTTTCATCGCAACTGCTAGTTGGCAAGGTGCCGTTCTTTCAGTAGTTTGTGCGATCGTTGCATTCTTGATCTGGTTCCCATTCATTAAGCACTACGACAATGTATTGCTTAAGCAAGAACAAGCAGATACTGCTAAGAATTAATAAATTAAAAAATTAAAATAAAACTTTGTTAACTTTGAACGATAAAAAACGTTGTCTAATCTGGCAACGTTTTTTTGATTAATTAAAAATTCAGTTCATATTAATTTAGTTAACTTTAAGTAGTAATTCATAATTGGCAACAAATTTGAAAAGAGCAGTAGACGAAAAGATGTTGACGAGTATTATTGGGTATTTAAATTGAATAAGAAAGGAAGAGTAATATGCATGAAGCAGAAACGTATTATTTAATTAATTAGCATTGATACTCAATTTAACCAATACCAGCATTGATCCATAAAAAAGACCGTAATTCAAACGAACTACGGTCTTTTTCATGCTGAGAGGGTGATTCTAAGCAGCCATATTGGCATAAACGTTGTCACCCATACGTTTTAATTCTTTTCTAGCGCCCATCTTAAGCTGCCAGTTATAGAACAAGGTCTGTAACTTACCATGCTTTTCACGGTCAAAGCTGAGCATATCTTCACTGAAGGTAATCTTTACGCCTTCGGCATTATCTTCAGTTACATACTTAATCTGGAGCTCAAGACGGCTAGTCTTGAAGTGAGCACCATAGACCTTGTTACGCTCATAATCGGTAATTTCAACCTTAGCACCGTCCATTTCGTACTTAGTACCCTTGCTTAAAACAACGGGCATATCATTGCCTCTAGCTTTTTTAATAGCAGGGATTAGTTGTTCTTCTAAATAATCAAAGAAATCTTTAGCTTTAAAGTTGAATTGTCTTGTAATAGTTATCAATTTTTTTCTTCTCTCTATTTCTATATTACTTATATCTTAATTATATTTATTTAAAAAAATAGAGTCTAGCTTTTTCATAAGTTAGGCTCTATTTTAGGATTAAATTAGTCTAAATCTTCACCGTTTGATGAGATGACTTTCTTGTACCAGTAGAATGAATCCTTAGGGTAACGCTTAAGTGATCCATTGCCACGATCATCACGATCGACATAGACGAAGCCATAACGTTTCTTCATTTCACCGGTACCGTTAGATACTAAATCAATTGCCGACCAAGTAGTGTAGCCCATTAAGTCAACGCCATCAATTGTAACGGCATCCCTCATAGATTTGATTTGACTACGCAAGTAATTAATACGGTAATCATCATGGACCTTGCCGTCTTTTTCTAAAGTGTCGGCGGAGCCTAAACCATTTTCAACTACCCAGAGAGGCTTGTGGTAACGGTCCCAGAGATCATTAAGAGCAATTCTTAAAACATCTGGGTCAGTTGCCCAACCCCAGGCATTACTTTCAAGGTAAGGGTTCTTAACGCCACCTGCGCTAACATTACCAGATGCTTTAGCTTCTGCTTCATGAGTAGTTAAAACATTTGAAGTGTAGCAGGAGAAACTTAAGAAGTCAGCAGGGTACTTAGCGATCAATTCGTAATCCTCTGGAGTATCATCCAGCTTAATTCCATCGCGTTCATACTTCTTTAAACGATATTCTGGATAGTGACCACCAGTTTGAACATCACTATAGAAAAGCATATCTTGCTTTACTTCCATAACTTTAATTTGATCCTTAGGATCACAAGTGTATGGGTAGTAAGCAGAGTAGGCTAACATTTGGCCAACGCGATTATTTGGATCGATTTCGTGAGCCAACTTAACTACTTTAGCACTTGCTACAAATTGATTGTGGGCACCTTGGGCACGATTTTGTTCACTACCATCGATTAGGCCACCGCCCATGTATGGAGCCATATCCATCGCGTTAATTTCGTTAAAAGTAAGCCAGTATCTAACTTTGCCTTTGTAATGATTCATTACAATATTTGAATAATGAACAAAAGCATCGATTAAACGACGATCTTTCCAGCCACCGAAGCGAGTGATTAAAGAGAGGGAAGTTTCGTAGTGAGATAAAGTAACTAATGGTTCAATACCATACTTAGCACATTCATCGAATACCTTGTCGTAAAATGCTAATCCTTCTTCATTAGGCTTTTCATCATCGCCATTTGGTAAAATTCTGGACCAGTTCATTGATAAACGGAAAACATCAAAGCCCATGTCTGCCATATATTTAATATCTTCCTTGTAATGGTGGTAAAAGTCTGTACCTTGGTGACTTGGGTAGTAGTAACCATCAAGCAGAGTAGGAACTGCACCTTCAGGCAGTTTGAAGTCTTTGCCCCAAACTAGGGGAGTAGCACCTGTTTCACCATTAGGCTTCTTCCAAGTTACTTTACGTGGTTCAGTAGCTGAACCATTAGTTAAAACATCAACGGCATTTAAGCCTTTGCCGCCTTCATCATATCCGCCTTCATATTGGTTAGCAGCGGTAGCGCCGCCCCAAGTAAATTCTTTTGTGAATGCCATATATTACCTCTAAAAACGATTATTATCTAATAGTACATAATCACGTGTATCATAACGATTCTTGCTGACAGAATATTCGATAGGTTGACCATTAGTAAGCCAAATAATCTGTTCCAATTCGAGAATAGGATCATCTTTTTTAGCATTTAAATATTTTTGATCATATTCGTCTGCTTTATTAGCTCGAATCTTACGATAGGCGTGTCCAAATTTTAAATTAAGATTCTTATGAATGTAGTCATAAATTGATTTATGCAAAATGTTTTTATCAAGATCAGGAATTAATTTAACCGGCATGTAAGTATGCTCAAGGATAAGTGGTTTATCATTATAAAGTCTTAAACGAACAATATTATAAATCGGTTCTGTTTTTTTGATTTCAAGATTCTTTTGCATTTGTTCATCAGGAAATTCTACGGAGAAATGAATAATTTGACTCTTAATGGCATCTTTACCCATTTGATTTCTTAAACCAATGAATGCGTTAGCTGGAGCATCAACTTTTTCCTTAATTGGAATTTCTCCAGTAACGAAGGTGCCAAGTCCGGATTGTTTATAAACCAGACCCTGTCGTTCAAGACCATCAAATGCTTTTTTGACAGTTAAGCGACTGACATTAAATTCTTGAGCAAATGTCTCTTGATCGGGAAGAGGCTCTTGCTTATTGTAGATGCCTTGTTTAATTCTTTTTCTTAATTCATTTGCTACTTCTAGATATTTTGCCTTTGCCATGTTTTTCCATTCTATTTCTATATTAGATTTATATTTTTATTATATAGCAAAGTCTATACTTTAGTAAAAAAGAGACATTATTTTACTCTTTTTATAGCTTAACAACGTCTCTTTTTATGAATTATTTCAAATCTTTAATACCTTGATCAATTGCATCATCACAGTCAATAGGGAGTCGTAAAACCATTTGACCATCGATTTCAATTCCTTTAGGGATTTGGATAACACCAGGGAAGTGATATCCATGATGAGCTTTGGTTTCATCATCTAAGTATACAGATACTTGGCCATCGGCTTTGACGCCAATTTTATAATGATGACCGTCACGATCAAATTCATTTACAATTTTTTCTTCATTATTCAATTTTAAATACCTCTTTTATTATTTAGTTTCGTTTGCTTGTTCACGTTTAAGTAAGATATTGTCATACTTCTTAGCAAATGGCCAATAGATCAAAGTAGAAATTACTAGAGTACATGCTTGCCAAATGGCCATCTTCCAACCTCCGATTAGGAATCCGGAAATAACAGCTGGCGTAGTCCAAGGTGCAGCCATACCATTTAATGGTGGAACAATACCAAATCTGATTACGCAGTAAGTAGAGATAGCTACGACAATTGGAGTTAAGAAGAATGGAATTGCAAGGAATGGGTTCATAACGATAGGCATACCGAAGAGGAATGGTTCGTTAATGTTGAAGATACCAGGTACTAATTCCAATTTACCTAATGATTTCATTTGTGCTGATTTAGCAGCAATTAAGATGAAGATAACTAAACCGATAGTAATACCAGAACCAGTTAAGTTAATAAAGTTGTTGTAGAATTCGTTAGTAACAACGTGAGCACCGTTGGCAATAGTTAATTTGCCGGCTCTGTATAATTGAGCGTTGTCAAATGAGTTTGCTTGAAGAAGTGAACCAGCAATGGAACCAACAATCAAACCACCGTGAACACCGAAGAACCAGAAGAATGGTACTAAGAAAGCGATAACAACTGCACCACCAAATGAATCTGATACACCTTGTAATGGTGATTGAATGGTTTTGTATACCCATTGTAAGAAGTCAGTGTGTGCAAAGTTATTAAATGCACCGAAGATAAGCATAGTAACAGTTAAGATTACACCAGCTGGAATCATAGCAGTAAATTGGTTAGATACTGCAGGTGGAACTTGCTTAGGAAGCTTAATAGTCCAACCAGCTTTCATCATTGCTGAGTAAGCCCAACCAACAATCAAACCTACGATAATGGCAGCGATCATACCGTCACCACCAAGCCAATTGATGTTGATAACACCAGTTACAGGAGCTTCCAAGAATGTTTGTAAAGCATGAGGTAACTTATCAATATTTTCAGCAACTACCTTGCCGCTCATTTGACCGTTATTGATACCGGAAGTTAAAGCGGCTTTTAATGGGCTGTCGATTGCTAAAGTTTGGAGCATTAAGAAGGAAGCACATGCGGTAAGCCCACCAGCTAATGGTTCATAGCCTTCATTTTTGACATAAATATAAGCAATACCAATTGAGCCCCAAAGTGCCATAATGTTAAAAGTTGTGGTGTAAGCTTGATTGAAAATTGCCCCCCAACCAGAAGCATTAATTGCATTAGCCACTGCTGGAATAGGGATGTTGGATAAAATTAAGAAAATAGAACCAACAATAATGAATGGCAAAGTATAAATCATACCATTCTGTAAAGCAACAATAGCTTTAGTATTAACAAATTTCATAATAGGTGGCAGAATTTTGCTGTTCACAAAATTACTGAACCCAGATTGTTTTTGATCAGTCATTATAATTCATCTCCATTATCTTTAAGTACCTTTTGAAACCAATAGAATGATTTCTTAGGCACACGTTTTAAATCTTTTAAATCGTGGTTTGATCTGTTGACGTAAACAGCACCGTAGCGTTTTTCCATATCAGCATGAGAACTTGGAATATCAATTAATCCCCAGCCGAGATAACCAAGCACCTTGGCGCCGTCATCGAAAATAGCATCTTTCATTGCTTTGATATGGTCGCGGTGATAAGCAATACGCTCATCATCTTCAATCATATGCTCACCGTCCCAAGTTTCCTTGAGGCCGATACCATTTTCAATAGGGAAAATAGGAATACGGTAGTAGTTGTACATTGTAGTAATTGCATTCCTAAATCCTAGTGGATCAATTGCCCAGCCCCAATCGTTTGTCTTAACATATTTGGACTCAACTCCGCCCTTGTTAAGGTAATGGTTAGGAGCTTCACCCTCAGGAATTTTATCGCTAGATAAAACCCAGGATGAATAGTAAGAAAATGCTAGGAAATCAGCTTTAGCTTTCTTCATAATTTCTTTATCTTCATCTGTAATGTCCATTTGAATGCCATGATTTTTGACATATTGCATTACTTCTGGTGAATAGCCGCAGCCGTTGTCAGCATCGTAAATATTAAAGTTTAAAAACTCTTGTACTTGCTTTGCTGCCCAAACGTCTTCAGGTTTACTCGTTGCTGGATAAATTTGTTGGTAAGCAAGCATTCCACCAATTTTTACGTCTGAGTGATTTTCGTGGATGTAATTTGCTAATTGAATATGACACATCATCGTATGGTGGAAGATAGTGTACATATCATCCAAACTTTTATCTCCAGATTCGTAACCTGAAATATTAAAAACTTCATCTTGGAAATATAGATTATGCTCGTTGAAGACAATCCAATATTTCACTCGATCACTGAAATGGTCGATCATTTTTTTACCAAAACGGACAAAGGCGTCAACTACGTGCCGTGACATAAAACCGTTGTACTTTTTGGCTAAATTAAGCGGCATATCAAAGTGGTAAAGACAGATCATTGGTTGAATGCCACGTTTAAGCATTGCATTAACTAATCGATCATAGAAGTCAATACCTTTTTGATTGAAGTCGCCGTCTCCATCAGGACAAACACGAGACCATGAAATTTGAATACGATACATGTTCATGTTCATGTCCTTCAGTAAGTCGAGGTCTTCGTCATATCTATGATATTCATCAATTGCTACATGCCAGTCACTAGTATTGTCAGTAGCAGGTCGGACATCATAGACTGAAAGCCCCTTGCCATCTTCATTCCATGCACCTTCAGTTTGCATACTGGAAACTGAGTTGCCCCAAAGGAATGTGGATGGCAATTTGCGCTTTTCAGTCATCTAGATCTTCTCTCCTCTCTGTAAGTGCTTTCATTTTTTACACAAATAAGTATAGCATAATGCATGCAAAAATAAATAGCTTTTTAATTAAAAATCTATACTTTTTATAATTGCAAAATAAAAAGCCCATTATATTGGGCCTTTTAGAAGGGTTAAATAGCAATTAGCGTTTAGCTATTAATGTGTTTGCTCAAAATTTGCTACCGCACCGCGTAAGTTTGCATCACTCTTTAAACTGCAGAGAACGATCTCAGGTTTAATGCTTGATGGATTAATTTGAGTTTGAATATGATCGATTTCACGATTCAGCAATGGAATTAATTCTGGATTATTGGAAATTCCACCACCGATTACAATTTTTTCAGGGTCAAAACTTTGTTGAACATTGTAAATTGCCAGAGCTAGGGAATGAATTAAAGTTTGACGTTCATCGCTAGCTACTGGATCATCTTCATCTGCTAAGGCAAAGACGGTTTTACCATCAAGTTTTTTGCCAGTTCTTTCATTGTAGCGGTTGGCCATTGCTACTGGGGAAGCGAGGTCACTGACGGATTCTGTATCAAACCCCATGTAGCCAAATTCACCACCAAATAGGTGAGCACCATGCCAAACTTTTTGGTTAATAATAATGGCGCCACCGATACCTGTGCCAATTACGAAGAAGGCCATACTATCGGAGCCTTTACCTGCACCTTCTGCTAATTCGCCTAAAGCAGCAGAGTTAGCATCGTTTTCCATGGAAACAGGTAATTCAAAGCGTTTTTCTAATTTGTCAACAATTTTAAAGTTGTGAATGTATGGAAGTGCACTAGTACCACCGATAATGCCCGTTTTTTGGTTTACAGCACCCGGTGCAGAGATTGCGACACCTTTAATATCAGTATCTTCTTTTATTTTGTTTACTTCATCAGTTAAAACAGAATAAAAAGTGTCTAAATCTTTGGGAGTATCTACGGCATGTTTATTTTGTAATTTGCCATCTTTCCAAGTTGCTATCTTAATTGTTGTACCACCTATATCAATTGCGGCTAAATTCATGATCAAAAATCTCCTTAGTAAAAATATATACTTTTTAAGATAATCATAAATATTTTTGAAAGCGTTGTCAACAATTCACCTAATGATAAAATAGGAATGTAAGGAAGCTTAGGAGGCTTATATATGGTAAATTCAATTTTTGAAAATAGAAGAGCAGTCCGTAAATATTCTAATGAAGCAATTTCTGATGAGAAGATTCAAGAAATGATTGCCGCTTTTCAAACCGCACCTTGTGGCATGCACCAAGCAAATGTGATGAACTTAGTTGTAGTTAAAGACGAAGGTCTACGCAATAAGATAGAAGAGGTAACTAATAATTCTTGTTATAATGCACCAGTTTTATTTTTGATCAATACTAAAAAAGATAGTGAATTTGGTGAACGGGATGCATCAGTTGCTGCAGAGAATATTATGCTTGAGGCAACTGATCTGGATTTAGGCTCAGTTTATATTATGGGCGGTGCAGCAAGACTTAATGATTTTAACGATCTGCAACAAGAATTAGGAATTGATCCCGCTTTTCAAACTACAGTAATCGTGGCTGTAGGAAAAAGTGCAGTGGAACCTGAAAAAGGAGATCGTTCTAAGAGATATCAAGTAACTATTTATTAATAAAAATAAAGGACTGACATTAGTTAGCCCTTATTTTTTGATCAAATTAGTTATTTGTAAGCCTTTTATCATATAATATTCGTAGTTATATGATTAAGATGAGGAAACTATGAATAAGAAAGTTTTAGTAGGAATATCTACACTATTTTTAATGACAACGCTGACTGGTTGTAGTCAAGTGCATTTTGGAAAAGATGCAGTTACAATCGGCAGTGAGAAAAAGGAAAGTTTTCAAACTAAGGTAAAAAAGGCACAATCTTCAAGTAAGAAAACTGTGCCGAAAAAGAAAAAAGTAGTTAAAAAGAAAAACACAAAGAAAGTCACTAAGAAAAAGACCAAGGCTCCTAAGAAGAAAATTGTAAATAAGTGGGATACCGCAAAGACGCAAAAATTGCAAAAAGCTGTTAATCAATGGGGTAAGACAATGGGACAAAATTATCGTTTTTATGATGGTAAACGTGTTTTGAAAACTAAAAATGGCCCCACTTATCCTGACGTTCTTAAGAAGAATAGATTTTTACTTAATAAAAAGGTTATCAAGATTGGCTATAGTCCACTAGGAAAAAATAATTATCAATATAATATTGTAGCCATTGCTAATGAGGACTTTAAGTCATGGCATAATACCTATTTATTCTGCTTGATGAAGAATAAACCAGTTATTTTATTAGATCAATCTAAAAATGCTAATCCAGTAATAGTTAAAGTAGTAAAAGATAAGGAGCTAAATAAAGATTTTAGCAAGATATATACTGAAAAATAATAATTAAAGATAAAACAAAAAAGCATGTAGAAATTAATCTACATGCTTTTTGTTGAAATTGTACTCGGTTAATCGAAATTAATCGTGGTCAACATCATCTGGGAAGAATGCAAGACGTTCGCCCTTGCCAAGTTCTTCTTCGATTTCAAGCAAACGGTTGTACTTTTCAACACGTTCTGAACGAGCTGGAGCACCAGTCTTAAGTTGACCACCGTTGATAGCAACAGCCAAGTCAGCGATGAAGGTGTCACCAGTTTCACCTGAACGGTGAGAAATCATAGTGTTGTAGCCGTTCTTACGTGACATACGGATAGTTTCAAGAGTTTCAGTAACAGTACCGATTTGGTTCAACTTGATTAATGAAGCGTTGCCGGCACCTTCCTTGATGGCTTTCTTCAAAAGTGCTGGGTTAGTACAAATGAAGTCGTCAAGAACGATTTGGATACGGTCCTTGTGTGATTGAGTGAACTTAACCATACCGTCAACATCGTTTTCGTCGTATGGGTCTTCCATTGACATTAATTCTGGGAATTCGTCAAGAAGCTTGTCGTAGTATGCAGCTAATTCTTCATCGTCAAGAACCTTGCCTTCAAGGTGGTACTTGCCGTCTTCTTTGTTGTAGAAGTATGAAGCAGCACAGTCACATGCAATACCGATATCTTCGCCTGGCTTGTAACCAGCCTTAACGATTGATTCGTGTAAAGCCTTCAAAGCTTCTTCTGAGTTCTTCATGTTAGGTGCGAAACCACCTTCGTCACCCAAGCCAGTTTCGTAACCCATGTCTTCAAGAACTTTCTTCAAAGTATGGTATACGTTAACGATCTTTTCGAAACCATCACGGAATGAAGTCTTAGCAATTGGAGTGATCATGAATTCTTGGATGTCGATACCGTTGTCAGCATGTTCACCACCGTTGATAACGTTGTGGAAAGTTTGTGGCATTTCAAGATCAATACCGCCAAGGTAACGGTAAAGAGGTTGTTGACTAGCCTTAGCTGCAGCAACAGCAGTAGCCATTGATACACCTAAGATAGCGTTAGCACCAAGACGACCCTTGTTTGGAGTACCGTCTAAGTCGATCATAGTTTGGTCAATCTTAGGTTGGTTAAATGGATCCATACCCTTTAAAGCGTCGTTAATTTCAGTGTTAACATTGTTAACAGCCTTTGAAACGCCCTTACCGCCAAGACGTGAACCACCGTCACGTAATTCAACGGCTTCGTTTTCACCAGTTGAAGCACCTGATGGAACTTCAGCCTTACCTACGACACCGTTTGAAAGGGTAACGTGAACTTCAACAGTTGGGTTACCACGTGAGTCAAAAATTTCGAGTGCGTGTACATTTTCAATAACTGATTTGAGCATTATAAACCTCCTCAAAAATTATGGCATGTAACAAAAATTTTGCATGCCATACGGAACAATTTTTGTCCCGCTTACAATTCAAATTTTAGCCTAACTTTGTGATCATGTAAACATATGAAAGCGGTTTACATTTTAAAAATTAATAAAGACAATAATAAATTACTATATCAACGCGCTATAATACATGTATTAAAATAATTGTTTATGATAAATAAGGAATTCGATTATGGAGAATATTAAATTAATTATTGATTCTAGTAGCAATATGAAAAGCGATCCTGACCACAACGTGGAAGTAGTACCTTTGACTATTTCTTTTGGCGGTAAGGATTATATTGACGATCAAAATTTGAATATCAGAGAATTTTTGAATGATATGAATCAAAATCAAATTGCCGGTAAGACTACTTGTCCTAGCATTCAAGCTTGGCTTAATGCACTAGAAGGTACCGAAAAAGCTATCATCATCACGATGACTAGTGGTATGAGTGGTACTTTTTCCTCAGCACTTCAAGCAAAAACAATGTATGAGGAAAAGCATCCCACCAGTCAAATTATTGTAGTTGACTCAAGAAGTGCGGGCCCTGAATTAACTATTGTTTTGCACGGTATTGAGAAAATGATTCAAGGCGATATCCGCTTTGTTGATCTCGAAGAAGTAATTGCCAAATTCAGAATGCGTACGCATTTGCTCTTTATTCTGCAATCACTACATAATTTGTCTCTGAATGGGCGTGTCTCACCAGTCGCAGCCAAGGTTGCCGGTCTTTTGAAAATCAACTTGATCGGTACGGCAAGCAAGGAAGGTAAGCTTGAACCATTAACTAAGGCTAGGGGTATGAAAAAAGCAATACGTGAATTGCTTAAATACATGAAGGACGACAATTATCATGGCGGTGAAGTGATTATTGACCACTGCGAAAATGAAAAAGATGCCGAGATTATCAAAGATAAGATCTTGGCTGAATATCCTGATGCTCAAGTTACGATCCGTCCAATGCGCGGCCTTTGCAGTTTTTATGCTGAAGAGGGCGGAATTATGGTTGGTTTTCACGAATAAAAGATAAATTAAAATAAAACGAGTATGTTCCAAGAAACATACTCGTTTTTGTTTAGAGTGCTAAAAACAATTGTTGTGAAATGCTAAAGCAAACGATTGCTAAACTAGTTGCACCAATTATGTCTGATGGGTAATGGGCTTTTAAACTCAAGCGAGAAATGATTACCATTATCCAAACAGCAATAACTGTGATGATGAAGGCGAGTCCTAAATCTTTAGCAAAAAGCTGCAATAGAATTAGCCCCATGGTCGTTGCTCCTAAAACGTGCCCACTAGGGAAGCTGTAGCCTTCTTCCATGTTTGAGTGGAGAATAGGACGCTTGCGCCGGATCAATCTCTTTAAAATGATGCCGGAAATATCCGCAAAACCTAAGGTACCCAATACCCAAAGTGCAGTTAAATTGCGCTCTTCATTTAACAAAAGGCCAGCTAAGAGCACGTCCCAAACGACCATCAATTTGGGATCGTTAATAAAGGCAATTACTTGCCATTTGTAACCACTGCGTTTTTTAACTAATTGATGGTGTAGCCAGTGGTCAAATAGATTAAAACGACGTGAGGTCTTGATATTAAAAATGAGTAACAATAAAACAGTTGCTGCAAGGAGCAACACTAAATAATTATTCATTGATGCACAATATCCCCAATAACTTATTTGTAAAATCTATTTTAACCGCAAAAGAAAAAATAATGCTAATCTTTAAACAAAATTAACATTATTTGCGCAATTTTTAGTTTTGATGATTAAATTTACCTTTAGTGAGCATATCGTAAGTAATTAAATCACTGCTGTCTAAATCTTCTTTATTCATATCAACTACGTTGATTTGCTTATTAGTGTAAGTAGTGTAGTAGAAGATACCTTTATCCAAATTGATACCATCAGAGTAAATAGTGTACTCAAAAGCATCTGGGCCGACTTGATCCAGGCCTTTTTGTTGTTCTACTGAATGCAGAATATGGAAGTAAGTGTCCACGTTTTCTTCTTCAGAATCGGAAGTAGGGGCGTTAAACTTGTTGAAGGCTACTCTGACAAAACGGGATTCTGAATCCATACCACCTGGCAAATTGCGTGAACCTAAGCCGCGGCTGTAGCCGTCCATTTTAACTTGATCTGAGAAGTTGTTCTTTGGCATTGCGGCAGAAACATCTGCGTAGTTGTTTAAGTTGAACAATTGCTTAGGGAATTGTGGGTTGTTAGTTAAGCAGCCAACAGGATTATCGTAAACGTGCATACCGTCTGCATCAGTTTCAACAACAATAGAAACACCAGTTTTATCTGCAATGATCCAGTGAAGTGGGGATGCTTGCATCTTGTCACTGAAGTTCTTCTTGGTAATGTTGATGGTAGATAATAATTTCTTAGCTTCTGCAACAGTAGCTGCTTGGCCTAAGATCCAAGGAATAAATTCGAATGAAGCAATATTGTCTTTGCCTTCTTTTACGTCGTAGTAAATGGCGTTATCTGGATAGTTAAGACCGACCATTCCTAAGCCTTTTTCGTTAGCTGCATCAAAGTATAATGGGTAACTATCTGCATTTAATGCAATACCAACCATTGCATAGTGATGATCGATTTTAGGCATGTCACGAAACTTGAATACGTAGTCGCGTGGAGTAATAACAACTTGTTGTCCAAAAGTAACTTCAAGGTCAAGGTTGCGGCCAAAGTAGTGATCCCTTGGACTAAATATAATAGATGTACACATAATTGTTCTCTTTTCTATCAACTATATCTAAAAATAGAGTACCGATATGATGCTTTAGGGATAGTTTAGCACAATAAATTTTGAAATTATATAAAATTCTAGTTTGTTTTTGATTATCTATAATAATGAGTTATAATGATAACGTTATGGAGTGTTGGCAGAGTGGTAATGCACCGGACTCGAAATCCGGCGAACCAAGTTTTCCTTGGCGCGCAGGTTCAAATCCTGTACACTCCTTAGAATTTTTAGCAAACTACCATGTAATGAATGGTAGTTTTTTTCTTTTTCTCTTGACAAATCATCAAGTTTAAAATTAAATTTATCGAAGAATATTTTAATAGGATAGAACTGATTTTTTTGGAGTTGTTATATGAGTAAAAAGAATAACGCACCCCAACTGCGCCGTACCATGTCTGCTGGCCAAATGGAGATGATCTCACTTGGTGGAGCAATCGGTGTCGGCTTATTTATGGGGTCAACATCAACTATTAAATGGACTGGTCCGTCCGTATTATTAGCCTACATGTTTGTTGGGTTAATCTTGTACATTGTCATGAGAGCTCTAGGGGAAATGCTCTATGTCAACCCAGGTACTGGTTCATTTGCTGATTATGCAACGGAATACGTGCATCCCTTAGCTGGGTATCTTGCCGAGTGGGCGAATGTCTTTGAATACATCGTCGTAGGGATGTCCGAAGTTGTTGCCGCAACCGAATATCTAAAATATTGGTGGCCGAATATCAGCGTGCTTTGGTCGGGGATAATAATTATCGCCTTTCTTTTGTTAGCTAACCTTGCAAGTGCCAAAGCCTATGCGTCCTTGGAATTTTGGTTTGCTATGATCAAAGTCGTTACCATTATTTTAATGATCATTTTAGGCTTTATCGTTATCTTCTTTGGCGTGGGTAACGGTGGTAAACCTACCGGTTTTAGCAATCTATGGGCACATGGTGGTTTCTTTACCGGTGGTTTTAAAGGTTTCTTCTTCTCTATGTCTATTATTGTAGGTTCTTATGAAGGTATTGAACTTTTAGGAATTTCTGCAGGGGAAGTTGCCAACCCACAAGAAGCAATTGTCAAAAGTGTTAAATCTGTTTTATTCAGAATTTTGATCTTCTATGTTGGTGCCATCTTCGTAATTGTGACTATTTACCCATGGGATCAATTGAGTAGTCTGGGGTCACCATTTGTAACTACTTTTGCTAAAGTGGGAATTACCGCAGCTGCCTCAATTATTAACTTTGTGGTGTTAACGGCTGCGCTTTCGGGTGCCAACTCAGGTATTTATTCTTCAAGTCGAATGCTGTTTAAATTGTCACATGATAAAGAAGCTCCTGGAATTTTCAAGCACATTTCTAAGCGAATTGTTCCAGATCGTGCAATTATGGGTATTTCAGGTGGTATTTTTATCGGTTTTGTTTTAAATGTAATTGCTTCACAATTTAATCATTCAGCTTCTGATTTGTTTGTAGTAGTCTTCAGTTCATCAGTTTTGCCGGGAATGATTCCATGGTTTGTAATCTTGTTAGCTGAACTTAGATTTAGAAGACACAATAAGGACGTAATGGCAAATCATCCATTTAAGTTGCCACTATATCCATTTTCAAATTACTTCGCATTCTTAATGCTCTTAGTCATCGTTGTCTTTATGTTTATCAATCCGGATACTAGAATTTCCGTTATTGTGGGTGCCTTAGTATTGATTGCTGCGACAATCGTATATTTGGTAAGACATAAAGGTGAATTTAAGAAAAATTAGAAGAAAAATCCCAAATTAAGTTTTGGGATTTTTTTCTTTGCTTAATTTATATAAACTACTAAATATGACTATATCGCATTATCAAAACCACTATATCTATGGTATTGTAATAGAAAATGATTTTTTGAAAGGTGAACAAAAATGGCGATTCTTGAACAACCATATTTAGATCTATTGCAGAAAATTATGACAGAAGGATATGATAAGGATGATCGAACGGGGACAGGTACTAGGAGTTATTTCGGTGCTCAAATGCGTTTCGATCTTTCGCAAGGTTTTCCATTGTTGACTACTAAGAAGGTGCCATTTGGCCTGATTAAAAGTGAGTTGTTGTGGTATCTAAGAGGAGATACTAATATTCGCTTTTTATTAGAGCATAATAACCATATCTGGGATGAATGGGCCTTTAAAAATTGGGTTAATAGCAGCGAATATCAAGGTCCCGATATGACGGATTTTGGCTTGCGCAGTCAAAGTGATCCAGAGTTTAACAAGATTTATCAAGCAGAAATGAAAAAGTTTGATCAACGGATTTTGGATGATGAAGATTTTGCTAAGAAGTATGGCAACTTAGGCGATGTCTATGGTGCGCAGTGGCGACATTGGAAAAAGCGGGAAGGCGGATTTATTGATCAAATTGCTGATGTGATCAAGCAAATTAAGGAAACGCCAAATTCACGCCGCATGATTGTTACCGCTTGGAATCCTGAAGACGTTCCGACTAGTGCACTTCCACCTTGCCATGTCATGTTTCAGTTTTATGTGGTTGATGGCAAAATCAGTGTACAGCTTTATCAACGATCAGGGGACATGTTTTTAGGCGTGCCATTTAATATTGCATCATATTCGCTTTTACTTAATTTGATTGCTCGAGAAACGGGTTTGCAAGTTGGTGAGTTTATTCATACATTGGGGGATGCCCATATTTATCGCAATCACTTCAAGCAAGTTGAAGAATTGCTTAGCCGTAAGCCGTATGATTCACCACAATTATGGCTTAATCCTGAAAAGAAAAAGATCGAAGATTTTGAAATGAAGGATATTAAAGTGGTTGATTATCAGCATCATGGCACGATTAAGGCGCCGGTTGCAGTTTAGGAGGACGCGATGATCGAGTATGTTTGGGCAGAAGACCAAAAACATCAGATAGGATTAGACGGACATTTGCCATGGCATTTGCCAGCAGATCTGCATCATTTTAAAGAGAAAACCATTGGTCATCCAATTATCATGGGTAGAAAAACTTTCATGAGTTTGCCAAGATTATTGCCTCAGAGAAAGCATATCGTTTTAACTCATGATCAAGATTTGAAAAAGAAGTACCAAGATAATGATCAGGTATTGATTGTTAATTCGGTTGCTGAATTAAATGATTATATTCAAAATCATCAGGGTGAAAAGCTTTGCGCGATTGGTGGGGTGTCAATTTTTAAGACATTGCTTGAGCAAGTAGATGTTTTGGAAAAAACGGAGATTGACGCTACTTTTGAAGCAGATACTGTTATGCCAGAGATAGATTATGATCAGTTTAAGTTGGTGAAGAAAAAACATCATGAAGCCGATGAAAAGAATAAATATCCTTATACTTTTTTGACTTATCAGAGAAAGAATTAAAATAGAGAGCACGTTACTATGATTGTTAGTAACGTGTTTTTACATCTAAAATTTTAGCTAATGCTTTACTATGAATTCATAGTGAAATCCTATATAATTTAGTTATATTAAGGGGAACGCTATGACTACTTCAATTAAGAACTATACCAACACTTTCAATATTAGAGGCAAAGAAATCAAAATAACTGCGCCTGCATGATTTGATGATAGTACTCAAAAAGTTGTTCCAGATATGACTCTAGATAATGCAGCTATAAAGATAGCTCAAGATAAATATCGTGAAATGTTTGATTTCGTTAAACCTGAAGAGATTAAAGCATTACGACAAAAGTGGAATTTAACGTAAAAGCAATTTGCAAAAGTAATAGGGTGGAGCCCTTCTACTGTAGCTTTATATGAAGTAGGTGAAATTCCTACTAAAAGTGATGATCAAAGATTAAAATGTAATGAAAGAATTCATTGTTGAAAGTAAGGCCGATAGTGATTTAGAAGAACTGTAAAGAAAAAATTAAATCCATTAAAAAAGAGCTTGCAAGTTGCGGGCTCTTTTATTTCTTCGGTATAATAGTACGTAAAAATATTTACTTAGGAAAAGAAAATGAACGAAGAAAAGACAAATTTAGAAACAGGATTAACTACAGCTGAAGTTGAACAAAAAATTGCAGCTGGAGAAGTCAACAAAGCTGTTGACGATCAATTTAAAACAAATAAGCAAATTATTCGTGAAAATGTTTTTACCTACTTTAACTTGATTTTCTTAGTTCTATCTATTTTGCTGGTAGTGGTTGGAGCATATAAGGATTTGACCTTTTTGCCAGTAATTATCTTGAACACCGTGATCGGGATTGTACAAGAAATTCGAGCAAAGAAAATTTTAAGCAAGTTAAATGTGATGAATGCCACGGATATTGGAGCCTTGCGTAATAGAAAAGAAGAGCAAGTTCCGATTGAAAAACTGGTTAAGGGCGATATTGTCTTATTGAAAACTGGGGATCAGATTCCTGCCGATGGTCAAGTCATTAAAGGAAATATCCGCGTCAATGAATCACTGTTAACAGGTGAATCCGATGAAATTACTAAAGAAGTGGGCGATGAATTGATGTCTGGTTCTTTCGTAGTTTCAGGTTCTGCATACATGCAACTAGAAAAAGTTGGTAAAGAAAGCTATATTTCTAAATTAACTATTAAAGCAAAAGCCATGGGAAATAGTGAGCAATCAGAGATGGTTCGCTCCATTAATAAATTGATTAAATGGGTCGGAATCATTATTATTCCCCTGGGAATAGCCCTCTTTTCAATGAGCTTTTTCGTTAATAAAATGTCGCTTTACCGCAGCATCGTTTCCATGGAAGCAGCCATTATCGGGATGATTCCAGAAGGCTTATACCTTTTGACAACGATTGCGTTGGCTCTTTCTGCTGTAAGATTGGCACGCAAACAGGTAATGCTGCATGATATGAAGAGTGTTGAAACTCTAGCTCGCGTTAACGTATTGTGCGTTGACAAAACTGGTACAATTACTGAGCCAAAAATGAGCGTGGAAAAGGCTGTTCCTTCCAAAAATTATCAAGGTGACTTGGATAATGTAATTGGTGATTTTGCTCAAAATATGCCAGCTGATAATGCTACGATGAAGGCTGTTCACGGCTTTTTCACTCAAAATAATGGCAAAAAAGCCAGCAGCATTTTACCTTTTACCTCTGTTAATAAATACAGCGGCGTCATTTTTGACGATCATACCTTATTAATTGGGGCACCAGAAATGGTGTTGAGAGACCAATTTGAGGAATACCAAGCTGAATTTGAAAAATATGCCAAGACTGGTTATCGTGTCTTAATTGTGGCCGACTATCCTGGAATTTTAACTGAAGATGATTCTAAGTTGACTAAGCCAGTTGAAGTCTATGGCTACATTCTTTTGACTAATCCGATTAGAAAAGAAGCTAAAGCAACCTTTGAATACTTTGCTAAACAAGGTGTGGCTATTAAGGTGATCTCCGGTGATAATCCTGTCACGGTTTCGCGAGTAGCGCAGCAAGCCGGTATCCAAAATTCAGATGCATATATTGATGCTTCCGAAATTCCAGAAGATGGTTATGAAGAAGCAGTCCAAAATTATAGTGTCTTTGGCAGAGTGAAACCAGAACAAAAACGTAAATTTGTTAAGGCTTTACAAAAACAAGGTAATACTGTGGCAATGACAGGCGATGGTGTTAACGATATTTTGGCAATGAAGAAAGCAGACTGTTCAATTGCGATGGCATCCGGTAACAGTGCGGCTGTTCAAGCCTCTCAAGTAGTATTGCTTGATTCAAATTTTGCTAGAATGCCTAAGGTGGTAAATGAAGGTCGGCGCGTAGTTAATAACATTCAGCGTTCAGCCAGTTTGTTCTTGGTAAAGAATATCTTCTCATTTTTGATGGCTATCTTCTCACTCGTAATGGTCATTGATTATCCATTACAGCCATCACAGATTACCTTGATTTCTGCCTTCACCATTGGCTTACCATCATTCTTGTTGGCTCTAGAAAGTAATCACAATAGAATTCGCGGACAATTTATTCCCAATATTTTGGCAAGAGCAATCCCTGGTGGGGTAACCGATATGCTGGCGGTAAGTATTTTGGTGGTTGCAGGCGGCTATATATCGCTTGATCATAATGATGTAGGTACAACGGCAACACTTTTATTGGTGGCAGTGGGAATGATGGTACTTTACCACATTTCAGCTCCATTAAATAAATTCCGTTTATGCGTAATGATTGGATCATTCGCCGGGTTAGTTTTAGCGATTATCTTCTTACACAATCTGTTCTCACTGACCATGATTTCTGATAAGGCAATGTTCATTCTATTTATCTTGTTCTGTGCGGCAACTACAATTTTCCGCTGGTTATCAAGAATTTTGGATGGTGTGCAAGAAGTATTGGTTGTCTTTGATCAAAAGGGCAAGAATATGACTTTTGCGGAACTGCATGAAGCTTATCAACGCGGGCGCAAGAGCGTTCAATAAAAAAATAAGAGCTATCTGTTTAAAAAAGCAGATAACTCTTTTTCATTATCTTAATGATTTACGATAACCAGCACGTCTAGCAGCAGCTTCTGAATGGAAGTAAACTGCATTGGCTGAACTCATATGATAGTTTTCACCACTGGCAACATGATAAATCTTGCTGCGTTTGTTACCAATTACACGGTAATTTGCAGTAGAAATCTTGTGCTTAATGTTATGAATGGTTCTTGCTTTAGTCACATGATGGCTTCTAGCTTTTACATGTTCAGCAATCATACTTGAACCATGTTTAACGCGACTAGTACCATCTTTGTAGTTTAAGATTACGCCAGGTTGCTCATTGAAAATATAAACATTGAAATCAACAGCATTGCTGCCGATTGATTTAGCTTCCATTTCAACACCGTTTGCTAACAAGTCATTACCTTTGAAAATTGGTGTAACTCTGTAGCGAACGTAATTACTTGAAGAATCTTTCAAATAATTGGCAACTTCATTTTCGTACTTGAGCATGTCTGGATCGTTTAATTCACGTGTTCCAGTAATTAGGTTGCGCGGATTATTATTTTGACCGGTTAATTGATAGCCAACTAGGTGACAACGGTTGTAAAGCCAGCCACTAGCAATGCGTTTGTTGTGCCAACCAGTTGGATCCCAAGTCAAACCGGCTCTTGGACTATGGGGCATCAATCTCTTATTCAAAAGGGCATTAGCCGCCTGAGCTCTATTTAAGTAATCTAAATTACTGTATTTTTGCCAGGGACCATTTTTCTTTGACAACGTACTTTTAGAGAAGCGCGGTTCATTATGGTCGACCGTAACAATTTCTTGTTTATGAAATTTCAGATTAGCGAGTGATTTATCTGAAACGGCATAAACGGTTTGGTTATTGCATGGGACATTAGTATTGGCAAAGGAAATCAAGCCTACTGCCGCTACTAATAAGAGAGCCAAACTTCGAAAGTGATTTTTCTTCATTTCTTTCTCCTTAGCAATTATTAAATTATAAGATATAACCATATTATAAAATAAAACCGCTTACTCAGAAGAATAATTAAAAAATATGTTGACTAGATTAAAAAATGATGATAACTTATTTATAACAAATTATTAATCAAACATCTTGAAGAGCTGAGTAACTAGTTTCCTATTTATAAAGAGAGCTAACGTGGTGGTGAAAGTTAGCAAATAGGCCCTAGCGAATATGGGCTTGGAACGATGACTGATAGTGATATTTAGCTATCAGCGGATTTGCACCCGTTAACAGTGCAGGCTATTAATTTGATAGCTAATGAGATTTATCGCGTGAGTGATAAATGAATTAAAGGTGGTAACACGAGCATTCGTCCTTTTAGGATGAATGCTTTTTTATTTTCATTATTAGGAGTTGAGTTACATGCGTAAGCGTAGACGGAGAAATACAATTATTTGGACAATTATCGGCGTTTTAATCTTAATTGCTGGTTGGTTTAGTTTTGGACCAGGAATTCCAAGTAAAACCCAAGCCAAGACTGTAACAGTTGGTGTTGTCTCACAAAGTAAACAAGATGCAGCTATTTGGAAGAGCGTTGCTCAAACGGCTAAAGATAAATATGGTATTACGATTAAGATAAAGAATTTTACTGATTACAACCAGCCAAACAAGGCTTTGAAATCTGGCGATGTTGATTTGAATGCTTTCCAACACTACGCCTTCCTTAAAGCATGGAACAAGTCAAATGGTGGTGGTGTAGTTCCAATCGGTAAAACTTATATTGCACCAATTCGTTTGTACTCTAAGAAATACAAGAAGTTGTCTCAATTGCCAGATGGTGCAACTATTGCCATTCCAAATGATGCAACTAATGAATCAAGAGCATTGTTTGTTCTTAAAAACGCTGGCTTAATCGGTTTAAGAAAGGGCAAGACACTTGTTACTGTAGCCGATATCACTAAGAACCCACGCAACCTTAAGTTAAAGGAAGTTGGTGCTGAACAAACTGGTCGAGTAATCAACTCAGTTGATGCTTCAGTAGTTAACAACGACTATGCTGGTCCAGCTGGTTTAGGCGATAAGCAAACTATTTACGTTGAACCAGTTAACAAAGATTCTAAGCAATGGATCAACATCATTTGTGCTAAGAAGGTTCAAGAAAACAACCGACTTTACAAAGATGTGGTTAAGGCCTACCAAACCGAAAAGACAAAGAAGATGACTAAGCACTACTACGGTAATTCACAAATTGCTGCTTGGGATATCAAGATTAAGTAGGAGGGGTTAGAATGAGCATTATTCAATTAGATCATATTGATGTAGATTTTCCTCAAAAAAAGGGTAAAGTTGTCAAAGCAGTTAGCGATGTAACTTTGCACGTTGAAAAAGGCGATATTTATGGAGTTGTCGGCTTCTCTGGTGCCGGTAAGTCAACCTTGGTTAGAACGATTAATCTCCTGCAACATCCTAGCAAGGGTAATATCAAGGTCAACGATGTCGATTTTGTTAAAGAGGGCAAACAAGTTATTTCTAATAAACAATTGCAACTGGAACGTCGAAAAATCGGCATGATTTTCCAAGGCTTCAACCTATTAAATGAAACAACGGTTTTAGAAAATGTTGCTTTTGCATTAAAGCATGCAAAACTTTCCGATGAAGAATTAGAAAAACGTTCATTAGAATTGCTTGATTTAGTTGATTTGAAAGATAAGGCTAACTTTTATCCAGTTGAATTATCAGGTGGTCAGCAACAAAGAGTAGCTATTGCTC
This sequence comes from Lactobacillus gallinarum, assembly GCF_002160635.1. NCBI lineage: Bacteria > Bacillati > Bacillota > Bacilli > Lactobacillales > Lactobacillaceae > Lactobacillus > Lactobacillus gallinarum. Next base: position 22,969 of record NZ_NFKZ01000006.1, on the reverse strand, counting down.
GTGCTTTGGCTAACCACCCCGATATCTTGATCTCTGATGAAGCTACTAGTGCGCTTGATCCACAAAATACACAACAAATTTTGGATCTATTGAAGCGACTCAATAAGCAATTAGGTTTGACTGTAGTTTTAATCACCCACGAAATGGATGCCGTTAAGAAGATCTGTAATAAGGTTGCTGTAATGGAACACGGTAAGATGATTGAAAAAGGCAATTTGCGTCAAGTCTTCTTGCATCCTAAGAAGGAATTGACTAAACGCTTTGTTGGTGGTGGCCTTGAAGCTATTCAAACTTTAGAGGCCTTGAACCTTGGCAAACTAGAAGCAAATGAAGAGGTATATCAACTGGTTTACAGCATTGCCAATGTGACTAAGTCCATCATTATTGAACTTTACCGTCAAATTGGAGTAGAGGTTTCAATGCTTTATGGTAACGTGGAACTGTTAAATGGCGAAGCGATCGGTACTTTGGTTGTTTTGGTTAAAGGGGATGCCGATAAGCAAAAGCAAGCTAGAGAATTCTTGGAGAAGCAAAACGTTACTTTGACTAGATTGGATGAAAAGGGGAATTTAGATGATTAGTTGGTTTGAAAAAGTTTGTCCAAATGTCGTACAACTCGGCTGGGGCGGAGACGCTGGCTGGGGAACTAGTATCTTTCAAACATTATTCATGACTTTTTGGGCCACAATCTTCGGTGGCATTCTCGGAATTATTTTTGGTGTTTTGCTTGTTGTAACCAAAGAAGACGGTATTCGTCCAAACAAGTTCTGGTATAACGTTTGCGATAAGATAGTTTCAATTTTTAGAGCTATTCCATTTGTAATCTTGCTTGCCTTTGTTGCACCTGTTACGCAAAAGATTGTTGGTACTCAAATCGGGATGAAGGCAGCCTTAGTTCCATTAACTTTAGGTGTTTTCCCATTCTACGCTCGTCAGGTACAAGTTGCCCTTGAAAGTGTTGACACAGGTAAAGTAGAGGCTGCTCAAAGTTTAGGCGCAACTGTTTCAGATATCATTTTTGATGTTTACTTACGTGAATCACGTTCAGAATTAATCCGCGTTTCAACAGTAACCATCATTTCATTGATTGGTTTAACTGCAATGGCTGGTGCCATCGGTGCCGGTGGTTTAGGTAACACAGCTATTTCATATGGTTACAATCGTTTTAACAATGACGTTACCTTAGTTGCTACTGTCTTAGTAATTATTTTGATTTTTATTGTACAAATTGTTGGTGACTTCTTTGCTAAAAAGATGAACCATCAAAATAGGTAGAAATTTTTAAGATGAGATCTAGGCTATCCTAGATCTTTTTTCTTTAATTGAAAAAGAAAGCCTTTACAGGTATCATAAAAGGTGATTGAAAACTAACAAAAACCTTATGCTTATGTAAGGAGGAAAAATAATGAGCGAAGAAGAATATCGTATTGAAAGTGATACTATTGGCCCTGTAAAAATTCCTAAGGATGCTTTGTGGGGTCCACAAACAGAAAGAAGTCGCAATAACTTCCCAAGCGGTGAATTAATGCCAATTCAAATCATCCGTGCCTTTTTGCATTTGAAGAAGGCGGCAGCTGAATCAAACGTTGAGGTTGGGGATGAACCTAAAGAAAAAGGTGAAGCAATTGAAGATGCAATTGATCATCTTTTAGCACTTAATGATACAGATTTAAGAAAAGACTTTCCATTACACGTACTTCAAACTGGTTCAGGTACTCAAAGTAACATGAACGTTAACGAAGTAGTGGCTAACTTGGCCAACAAGCTTCACCCAGGTTTAGGTATTTTGCCTAACGATGATGTTAACCGTGGTCAATCATCTAATGATACTTATCCAACTACTATGAATATCGTTGCTGTTGAAGCCTTAGACAAGCTTGAACCTGCTATCAAGCATTTGATTGATGAATTAGTAGTTAAGGAAAAGAAGTACTGGAAAACTGTTAAGGTTGGTCGTACTCACTTGCAAGATGCAACTCCACTTACTTTTGGTCAAGAATTATCTGGCTACATTTCCGCATTGAAACATGATCTTTCATACATTCAAGAATTGAAGCCAACTCTTTATGAATTGGCTATCGGTGGTACTGCTGTAGGTACCGGACTTAACGCTGCACCAGGCATGACTGAAAAGATTGCTGGTAAATTATCAGAAGTATATGGTCACGAATTCAAGGTTAAGACCAACAAGTTCTGGGGCTTAGCTCACCACTCAGGTCTTGATGTAATGCATGGTGCACTTAAGACGCTCGCAGCCGACATGTTTAAGATTGCTCAAGATATCAGATTCTTGGCATCAGGTCCAAGAGCTGGTTACGGTGAATTAAATATTCCTGCTAACGAACCAGGTTCAAGTATCATGCCAGGTAAGGTAAACCCAACTCAAGCCGAAGCTGTAACTATGGCTGCTGCTAAAGTATTTGGTAATGATACCACGATTACTTTTGCTGCAAGTCAAGGTAACTTTGAAATGAACGTCTTTAAGACTGTCATGATTGCTTCATTCCTTGATTCTTGTGATATATTAACTGGTACAATTACTGGTTTTGCTGATAAAATGATACATGGCTTAACTGTTAACGAAGAGCGTATGGATGAATTGCTTGAAAATTCACTTATGACAGTTACTGCTTTATCACCACACATTGGGTACCATGCTGCTGCTAAAATTGCCCAAGCTGCACAAAAAGAGGGCACTACTTTGAAAGAAGCTGCCTTAAAGAGCGGCAAGGTTACCGAAGAGCAATACGATGAATGGATGGACTACATGAAGATGACTAATGTCGACAAGTCCACTCCAGAAGAATAATAGGGGATATTATGCCAAATAATAAAGAATTAAAAAATAAATATGATGCAATAATTGTTGGTTCAGGTGGTACTGGTTTAACAGCAGCACTTCAAGCTCGTGAACTTGGTTTGAATGTTGTTATTTTGGAAAAGAACGGTAAAATTGGTGGTAACACTAGTCGTGCTTCTAGTGGTATGAACGCATCTGAATCATTGGTTCAACTTGATGAAGGAATCATTGACAACAACCGTGACTTTTACGAAGAAACTTTAAAGGGTGGCGGTTTATTAAACGACCGTGCAATGCTTAAGTACTTTGTTAACCACTCTGCTATTGCAATTAGCTGGTTAATGAAATATGGCGTTCGTTTGACTGATTTAACCATTACCGGTGGGATGAGCGTAAAGAGAGCTCACCGTCCAGGTTCAATGGAACCTGTTGGCTTTTATTTGACTTCACGTTTAACTAACCAAGTTAAAAAGGCCGGTGTAGACATCTTTACTGGTGCTAAAGTAACTAAATTGTTGCAAGACAAGAATGGCAATGTTAACGGCGTAGAAGTTGAAACTGATAAAGGCGTTAAAACAATTAAGGCTAAGGCAGTTTTGCTTGCTACTGGTGGCTTTGGCGCTTCTAAAGAAATCATCAAGAAGTATCGTCCAGATTTAGTTGACTACAAGACTACCAACCAACCAGGTGCTACTGGCGATGGGATTAAGCTTGCTAAAGAAATTGGTGCGCAATTGATGCAAATGAACTTTATTCAAGTTCACCCAACTGCAGATACTGATAACCCACACGTTTACTTAATCGGTGAAGGTTTACGTGGTGAAGGTGCTATTTTGGTTAACAAGGCCGGCAAGCGTTTTGTTAACGAATTAAACACCCGTAAAATTGTTTCAAGTGCGATTACTGGTTTAAACGAAGACGGTGCATACTTGGTCTTCGATTCAGGTGTTCGTGCTCATTTTGCAGCTGTAGAATTTTATGACCACATTGGCTTGGTTAAGGAGGGCAGCACTTTGGCCGACTTAGCTAAGGAAATTGATGTTGATCCAGAAAACTTAGCTGCCACAGTAGATGAGTGGAACAAGGCCGTTGAAAACCACAAGGATAAGGAATTTGGCAGAACTACTGGTATGGATCGTGAATTAAACCTTGGACCATACTACGCTATTCACATTCACCCAGCTATTCACTACACTATGGGCGGAATTCATATCAACACCGAAACTCAAGTATTGGATACCAACGGTAACGTAATTAAAGGTCTTTATGCAGCTGGTGAAGTTTCTGGCGGACTTCACGGCAACAACCGTATTGGTGGTAACTCAGTTGCTGAAACGGTTATCTTTGGTCGCCAAGCTGGTATTCAAATGGCTAAATACGCTAGAGAACACAAATAAATCTAACCGAAAAAGAGACAATGAGAGTTGTCTTTTTTTCAATATATTTGTTAAGAAAAGCACAATATTAACGTAATTAATTAATAAATAGTGTCTAATGTAAGCGCTTAGTGTATAATGGAATATGTAGAAAATTACGTTTATGAAAGGACTAATATAACTTATGAGTAGAAAAGTATTTCTTGTTGGTGATGGTGCCGTAGGTTCAACTTTTGCAAATGACTTATTGCAAAACGCTACTGTTGATGAATTGGCAATTTGCGATGTAGCTAAGGATCGTCCAGTTGGTGACTCAATGGACCTTGAAGATATTACTCCATTTATGGGTCAAACTGATATCCATCCAGCTGAATACAGTGATGCTAAAGATGCTGACGTTTGTGTAATTACTGCTGGTGTTCCTAGAAAACCTGGTGAAACTAGACTTGATTTGGTTGCTAAGAACGTTAAGATTTTAAAGAGCATTGTAGAACCCGTTGTTGAATCAGGATTTAAGGGTGTATTCGTTGTTTCCGCAAACCCAGTAGATATCTTAACTACTTTAACTCAAAAGTTATCAGGCTTCCCTAAGAACCGTGTAATTGGTACTGGTACTTCACTTGATTCAATGCGTCTTCGCGTTGAACTTGCTAAGAAGCTTAATGTTCCAGTTGCCAAGGTTAACTCAATGGTTCTTGGTGAACATGGTGATACTAGTTTTGAAAACTTTGATGAATCAACTGTTGATGGCAAGCCGCTTCGCGACTATGCAGAAATTAATGACAATGTTTTAAGTGAAATTGAAACTGACGTCCGCAAGAAGGGCGGCAAGATCATCGCTAACAAGGGTGCTACATTCTATGGTGTTGCAATGATGCTTACCCAAATCGTTAGTGCCATCTTGGACAACCGTTCAATCTGCTTGCCATTATCAGCACCAATTAACGGCGAATATGGCATTAAGCACGACTTGTACTTAGGTACTCCAACTGTTATCAACGGTGAAGGTATTGAACAAGTAATCGAAACCAAGCTTTCAGATGCTGAAAAGGCTAAGATGCTCAACTCAGCTGATAAAATGCAAGAAGTTTTATCAGGTATTGAACTTTAATTGATATAGATATATTAAGAAAAAGGCGTTCATTGAACGCCTTTTTTTGCTTGCTAGATAATACAAAAGAAGGTATTATTATGATTAAAGAATTAATAAGAAATTAGAGACTGACGAGGTAGGATATGACAGTTATTTCTGATCAAGAGATCGCAGACTTTTCTGCCGATTTCAATACTAATAGCAAAAATCAAGTTGCTTCACGTGCTGCTCGTCGTAGCGGATTACTTGAAGCATCCTTTAACGATCGCGTTTCAGAACGTTTAAACCATGTTTTTTCAACTGAACTTGATGTAGGTGGCGTAACTGACCAAAAGCATTCTGGTCGTTGCTGGGAATTTGCCACATTGAATGTTTTGCGTCATTACTTTGGCAAGCAAAACAAAGTAAAAGATTTCACTTTCTCACAAGCTTATAACTTTTTCTGGGATAAGATTGAACGTGCAAATGCCTTTTATGATGCAATGATCCGTTTGGCTGATAAGCCACTTAACGACCGCGAAGTGCAATCATGGTTAGCTTTTGCTGGTGAAGATGGCGGCCTTTGGAGCATGGCCATCAACCTAGTTAAAAAATATGGTGTTGTACCTTCATACGCAATGCCTGAAAGTTTTAACTCCAACAATACTACTGGTTTGATCGATTCTTTAGCACGTAAGGAAAGAAAAGATGCTATTGCTTTACGTAAATTAGTGAGTGAAGGCAGTTCACAAGATGAAATTGAAAAGGCTAAGAAGCACTTTTTGAATGAAGTTTACCGCATGGTATCTGTTGCCCTAGGCGAACCACCAAAGAAGTTTGACTTGGAATACCGCGATGACGACAAGAAATATCACTTGGAAAGAGACTTAACTCCACGTGAATTCGTACAAAAGTATTTCAAGGACTTTAAGTTTGATGATTATGTAGTTTTATCAAACTGTCCTAACCACGAATTTAACAAGCTTTACCATATGCCACTTTATGACAATGTTGATGGCGGTGATCAAATTAAGTTTTTGAATGTGCCAATTGAATACTTGGCTCAAGCTGCTGTAGCACAACTTAAGTCTGGGGATGCCGTAATCTTTGGTAACGACGTTTTGAAGCAAATGGAAAGAAAGACTGGTTATCTTGATACCGAACTTTACCAAACCGATAAATTATTTGGTGTTGATACCAAGATGAGCAAGGCTGATCGTTTAGCGACTGGCGAAGGTTTTGCTACTCACGATATGACCTTAGTCGGTGTTGATGAAGATCACGGCCACATTCGCAAGTGGAAGGTTGAAAATTCATGGGGTGACAAGTTTGGTCACAAGGGCTTTTACGAAATGAGTCAACCATGGTTTGAAGACTATGTTTATGATGTCGTAGTTAGAAAAGAATTTTTGACTAAGGAGCAAGTTGAACTTGCAGAAGGTCCAGCAGTAGACTTGAAGCCTTGGGATAATATTGGCTAATGTGATATAATTAGAAATGAAAAAAGAGGCCGGCATTACGACTGCCGCACCTCTTTAGTGCAAAACCGTTAAAAAACGGTGGTACTGTTTAGGATTAATTAAAAACCGCTAAACTTCTTCCAAAAGCTATTGAAGCGGTTTTTAATTTTGCTATTTTTTTAATGTTCGAATTAGAATAACTAATCGAATAGTCTGGGTGATTAGATATACAAGCTCCGATGCCAGGCAACATAAGAAAAATGTTACACCAAGGATGAATACAAGAAGATTCATCAAGTAAAATTGGTCCTCCTTTCTTTAGAATATGAGCAAAATGATTTACACCATAAGCATCAACTTCTTTCTAAAAGAAGTACCACCGCTAATTTAACTTTTTTGCAGATATAATTTTATCAAACTAATGTTTGTTAAGACAAGCGAACAAGTGCAGAAATGCACTTGTTTTTTATTTTAAAAAACATAAAAAATAACTTTCTTTTTAAAATAGTTTAAATTTCCCTTGAAAGGTATATAATACTATGTGAAAAAATTCATTTTTGAATTGATTTTTTTATTGAATACTCATCAGGGGAGAAAAATGAAAAATTTAGAGAAGGTAAATTATAAAGGCTTCATTTGGCCTTTAGTAGTAGGTATAGTGCTGTGGTTGATCACACCATGGCGACCAAGTGGTTTATCACTTCAAGCCTGGGAAATGTTTGCAATCTTTGTTGCAACGATTGTGGGATGTATCACAAAGCCATTGCCAATTGGTGGTACAACATTGCTCGGAATGGTAGTAACTGTCTTAGTTGGCTTAGCTCCAGTTAAAGACATAGTTAATTCCAAGGGCGTGGTAGTACAAACTGGTATTTTGAGTTCTTTTGGCAACTCTGCTGCTTGGCTAATCGCTATGGCCTTTATCATGGCTCATGGTATTAGCAAGACCGGTTTAGGTAACCGTGTAGCTTACTTAATGATTAAAAAGTTCGGTAAGCGATCAATTGGTATCGGTTATGCCGTTACCGGCTTGGAATTAATCATGGGTGCGCTTATTCCATCTAACAGTGCTCGTACTGGTGGGGTAACTTGGCCTGTAGTTGAATCTATTTCCAAGAGTTACAAGTCTAATCCTCACGATCCTTCAAGAAAGAAGATCGGTGCATACTTAGACTTCACCGCCTTTCACGCTAATATTTTATCAACAGCACTATTTATTACCGGTGCTGCTCCTAACTTGGTTGCTCAACAGATGGCCGCACAAAAGGGCTATCAAATGAGCTGGATTAGCTGGTTCTGGGCAGGCTTAGTTCCAGTAATCGTGGCTACATTGATTATTCCAATTGTAATTTACAAGATGTATCCACCTGAGATTAAGGAAACTCCTAATGCTAAAAATTGGGCTGATGGCAAATTAAAAGAGATGGGTCCAATGTCCGAACCTGAAAAGATCATGGCAATTGTCTTTTCTTTAGCTATTTTACTTTGGGTTCTTTCAGGATTCTTCAAGATTCCACAACTTAACTCAGCCTTTGTTGCATTTTTAGCAGTAACGCTTTTATTAATTACTGGTGTGTTAAGCATGGAAGATGCCTTGCATGAAACTGGTGCTTGGAACATTTTGATTTGGCTTTCAATCTTGATCTTCATGGCCGGTAAGTTGATTTCTTACGGCTTTATCGATTGGTTCACCAAGTTTATTCAAAGCGAAGTTCACGGCATCAGCTGGGGCCTTGTTTTAGTAGTACTTATTTTGTTAATGTTCTACACTCACTACTTCTTTGCTAGTGGTACAGCTCACATGACAGCTCTTTATTTGCCATTCTTAACTGTAGCTACTGCAATGGGTGCACCGCTTGGCCTTTCAGCTATGCTGTTAGCATTTACTGGTGTAATTAACGCTTCAACTACTCACTATGCTAACGGTCCTGCTTCAATTTTGGCTACGACAGGCTACGTTAAGCAAAAAGAATGGTGGAAGATGAATTTCATCTTGGGTATTCTCTACATGCTGATCTTTGGTATTGTAGGTTCACTTTGGATGAAGATTATCGGTGTTTGGTAGAAAAAGGCAATCTGGGAAACCAGGTTGCTTTTTTGTGTAATAATAAGGTTAAAACTAAGAATACAAAGAAGGATCAAAATGAAATTTAAAACAAATGATGATGTCATGCTGCATTACAGCGATACAGGGGAAAAAGATCGCTCTGTTTTATTAGGCATCCCCGGTATCGGTGGTTCTAGTCAAATGTGGCAAGACCTAATTGCACTTTTTAATGATCGTTATCGCTTCGTCATGCTTGATCCGCGCAATCAAGGACAATCCGAGCGCACCTACCGCGGTCAGCGAATCAGTCGTCATGCCGTTGACCTGGAAGAATTGATGGAAGAGCTGGATTTGCACGATGTTGTTGCTATCGGTAATTCCATGGGTGCGGCCAACATCTGGGCCTACTTGTCCATTTATGGTAAGGGCCGGCTTAAGGCGATGGTTGATCTAGATCAATCACCTAAGATGATCGCCGACAAGACCTGGCAATATGGCTTTAAGGATTTAACCTGGGATAATTATCCAGAAATGTTAAAATTCGATTTTGGCAAGGCTTTTTACCATCATATTGATGAAAAAATGTTCCAAGATGCCAAGAATGAATATCAAGCTTTTCCTTATAATCCTGAGGAAAACTACAATTGCTTGGTAGAGCATGCGGAACAAGATTGGCGCGATATGATTATGGATAGTCCAGTTCCGATGCTGGTAATTGCTGGTGAAAAATCACCATTCTTTAATCCTGATTTTACGAAGGCAATTAAATTCCTGAATGAGAAGGTTGAAACCGCAATTGTTCCGGAATGTGGGCACTTGCCTCAGGCAGAACAACCAGCAAAAGTTCATCAGATTATTAGTGAATTTTTGCAAAATTTAAAAAATTAAGCACAAATTTGAAATATTAAAACGGCAAGAGTAAACTATTCTTTGTGAAAAAGATTACTTGCTCTTTGATAATAGTAAGGTGGCATATCAATGGATAAAGTAGTTGATTTGTTTTTAAGTGATGCCGCAACTCGTCAAAAGTGGGAGAATTTGCTTTCATCTTTAGATCTGCATAATTTTAGTGCACGTGAAGTTGATCAAATCGACCATACGATTGGTTTAGTAGATGAGGATGGCAAGCTAGTTGGTACAGGCAGCGTTGCCGGGAACGTGTTGAAGTATGTGGGCGTGATTAATGAAGATACTCAAGGCGCCCGCTTTAACAAGGTGGTTACCAACTTGCTCCAGTATTTAGCTGAGCAGAAGATTTACCATTCATTCGTTTTTACTAAAGCCAAGTATGCGTCTAGTTTTGAGCACTTGCATTTTAATTTGCTGGCTAAGACAGATGAGGCAGCTTTTTTAGAGAACGGGATGCCAGATGTAAATGATTTCTTGAGTGATTTGCTAAAGGTAGAAGATCAAGCTGATAAGAAGATCGCAGCGATTGTGATGAATGCCAATCCTTTTACCTTGGGTCATCAACACTTAGTTAAGATGGCAAGTGAAGAAAATAATTTAGTCTATGTTTTTGTGGTAGCTAATGATGTTTCCTTGTTCAATTTTAACGAAAGAATGAAGCTGGTGCAGGAAGGGACCAAGCAATTTGCTAATGTAAAAGTTGTTTCAGGTGGCGATTACATGGTTTCTCCAGCAACATTCCCAGCTTATTTCTTAAAATCACCTGATGAATTGATTGACGTCCAAACCTCAGTCGATGCTGCAGTGTTCAAGAATAAAATTGCACCCGCTTTGAACATTGCCCGTCGTTATATCGGTCAAGAACCTATTTCACGTACGACGCACTTTTATAATGTTAGTTTAGCTCATGAGCTTGGTCCTGATATTGAAGTGATTACTGTTAAGCGCCTAGAAAAGTCAGGACAAATTGTGACTGCTACTCAGGTAAGACAATGGATCAAGGATGGAGATTTGGCAAAGATCAACAAGTTTGTACCCGAATCTACCTATGAGTTTATTAAGCAAAATATGAGTGAATTGCAATCGAGAATTGAGAAAGGAATGAATATTGATGGAAATTAAAACTACTGCCGTAGCAGGAACCCTCGAAAGTTCTGATATTCAAATCATGATCTCTAAAGGTTCTAACGGTATTGAAATCGATTTGGAATCTGAAGTTAAAAAGGCATATGGTGATCAAATTGAAAAGGTGATCACCGAGACTTTGAAGAAGTACGGTTTAGAAAATGCCAAGGTTAAGGCAACTGACAAGGGTGCGCTTGATTGTGTGATTAAGGCTCGTACTTTAGCAGCTGCTCAACGTGCTACTGAAACACAAGATAAGCCTGACTTGGAGGTGCTTTAAATGACTTACGTTAAAAATCGTTTACGTAGAACCATGATGTTCGTTCCTGGTAATAACCCTGCCATGATCAAAGATGCCGGCATTTATGGCGCTGATTCAATCATGCTCGACTTAGAAGACTCAGTATCTTTGACTGAAAAAGACGCAGCTAGAATGCTTGTTTACGAAGCAATTAAGACTGTTGATTTTGGCGGTAGCGAAATCGTAGTTAGAGTAAATGGTCAAGACACGCCATTTTATGATGAAGATGTTCGTGCCATGGTTAAGGCCGGCGTTGATGTTATCCGTTTGCCAAAGACCGAATCAGCAGCAATGATTCAAAAGTTGGTCAAGGACATTGAACACTGGGAAGATGAATATGGCATTGAAAAAGGTTCAATCGGTGTCATGGCTGCCATTGAAAGTGCCAAGGGTGTTTTGAATGCTCCAGAAATTGCGACAGCTACACCATTGATGATGGGACTTGCTGTATCTGGTGAAGATTACACTGCTGATATGCACACTCACCGTTACCCAGATGGTCGTGAACTTGAATTTGCACGTAATATGGTATTGCAAGCAGCTCGCGCCGCCGACGTTTATGCCTTTGATACTGTCTTTTCTAACATGAAGGATACCGAAGGCTTCTATCGTGAAACTAATTACATCCACGAATTGGGTTATGACGGTAAGAGTTTGGTTAACCCACGTCAAATTGCGATGGTTAACAAGGTCTTCAATCCAACTAAAGAAGAAATTGAACAAGCTAAAAATGTTGAAAATGCTATTCGTGAAGCCAAGGCTAAGGGTAGCGGCGTTATCTCACTTAACGGTAAGATGGTCGATAAGCCAGTTGTAGAAAAAGCAACTCGTGTACTTGAAACTGCAAAAGCTTCTAACTTGATTGATGAAGAAGGTAACTACATTGGAGAATAAAGTAAAACGCGAATTACCAGACGATTTAATGAATAAAATGGATTTAAAGCCATTTGAAACTACTGAAATTGGTCATCCAGAAGTAAAGCGTGTAGCTCCAAAGGTTCGCGTAACTACTGGTCAAGATAAGGTCGTTGCTTCTCTTGATGACGTAATCAAGAACAACTTGAAAGATGGCATGACTATTTCATTCCACCACCACTTTAGAAATGGTGACTACATCTTTAACATGGTAATGGACAAGATCATTGCTATGGGGTACAAGGATTTAACTTTGGCTCCAAGTTCATTAACTGGTGTTATGAATGATAAGGTAATTGAAGCTATTAAGAAGGGCGTCATTACTAACATTACTTCTTCAGGGATGCGTGGTTCACTTGGTGACTTCGTTTCTCACGGCGGCTTGAAGAATCCTGTGATTTTCCGTTCACACGGTAATCGTGCTCGTTCAATTGAAGAAGGAGAAATCAAGATCGATGTTGCCTTCTTAGGTGTGCCTGTTTCTGATCCTGCAGGTAACGCTAATGGTCAAGATGGGGATGCTGTCTTTGGTTCATTAGGTTATGCCTTAATGGATGCTCAATATGCTAACAAAGTTGTTCTTTTAACTGACAATATTGTTGATTATCCAAATACCCCAGCTTCAATCAAGCAAGACCAAGTTGACTACGTAGTCAAGGTTGATAAAGTAGGTGACCCTGACAAGATCGGTTCAGGTGCTACTCGTTTTACCAAGGATCCTAAGGAACTTAAGATTGCGCAAATGGTTAACCAAGTTATTGTTAACTCACCATACTACAAGCAAGGCTTCAGTTTCCAAACCGGTTCAGGTGGTGCCGCATTAGCTGTTACTCGTTACCTTCGTCAAAGCATGATTAAGGACGGTATTACTGCTTCATTTGCTTTGGGTGGTATTACTAAGCCAACTACTGATTTGCTTGAAGAAGGTCTTGTTAGAAAAGTAATGGATGTTCAGGACTTTGATAAGGGTGCTGCTCAATCTATGGCTAATAACAAGAACCAACAAGAAATTGATGCTTCATGGTATGCCGATCCTCATAACAAGGGTGCGGTTGTTAATAACCTTGATGTTTCTATTTTGTCCGCATTGCAAATTGATACTAACTTCAATGTTAACGTCATGACTGGTTCTGATGGTGTAATTCGTGGTGCCGTTGGTGGTCACCAAGATGCTGCCGCAGGTGCTAAGATGACCATTATTACTGCTCCACTTGTTCGTGGTAGAAATGCTACTGTTGTACCTAGTGTTGAAACTATCGTTACACCAGGTTCATCAATCGATGTATTGGTTACTGAACGAGGCATTGCAATTAACCCAGCCCGCAAGGACTTGATTGATGCATTTAAGAATGTGCCTGGACTTAATATTTTGGACATTCATGATTTGCAAAAGACGGCAGAAAAGCAAGTTGGTGTACCAAAGCCACTTGAATATACTGACCGGACTGTAGCTTTAGTTGAATACCGTGATGGTACAATTATTGATGCTATTAAAGAAGTAAAAGACTAAAAATTGATTCTGTTGAAAGACATGTGCTGAGGCGCATGTCTTTTTTATACAAAAACGAGCCTATCTTGGTAGATAGGCTATGCGTATACATATATTTGTCTGAGTATCTTTATTATGACATTTTAATAATAAGTTTTCACTTATTTTGACTTGAGAAAAAATAATTCTATTTTTAAGCAGATTTAGTTATAATGAAAATATTCTAATTGAAAGTTAGTGAGTCAGCTTCACTAACTTTTTTCTTGTGTAGATTTAAATGAAAGATAGATAAAATGAAGGGGAAAAATATGGAGAGTTGGCTATTTTTAGCATTAGTATTAGTTGTCGCCCTGGTTGGTAAAAACATGTCATTGATCATCGCTACAGGCGTAGTGATGGCGTTAAAGTTAATTCCGTTTGCCAGCAAGTGGCTGCCAGTGATTCAAGCCAAAGGTATCAATTGGGGCGTCACCGTTATTTCAGTGGCAATCTTGATTCCAATTGCGACAGGGCAGATTGGTTTTAAGGATTTGATCAATACTTTCAAATCGCCAGCAGGGTGGATCGCTATCTTAGCCGGGATTGCTGTAGCTATTTTGTCAAGATATGGCGTTGATCAGTTAGCCGCCGTGCCACAAGTAACTGTCGCCTTGGTTTTAGGAACGATCATCGGCGTAGTAGTATTTAAGGGCGTGGCTGCCGGTCCCGTAATTGCCAGCGGTATGACTTATCTGGTTATCACTTTATTTAACTTACATTTCTAATATATAATGTAGTAAAGGTGGGTGAGTGTAATGGCGATTATAGTGCATGAAGAGATCACGCAGCGATTAGATGATTATTTAGAACGACGGTTGCGTAACTATGAAGTTATTACACCGCCAATTCCTAAGAAGCCTGAAGTTGTCACGATTGATGACGATGATAAAAAGAAAAAACATAAAAAGGACTAATGCAAAATCAATGTCATTAAGTTAAGAGCCTGACACGATAATATTCCAAAATTTTAAGCTGCTTGTTGTCCAAATTTAGGCAATAAGCAGCTTTTTAGGTGCGCTGAATAAGCTGTTTCTTAACAGACATTTTTTATTAAGTTATGCCGTCAATCTGTTCTTTCTGGCCTGATAGGAAACCTAATGAAATAAAATAGAGTCAACGAACTGTGATTTCTCACAAATTCAATGACTCTGCACCTATGTGTCTGGTTCTGTGTTCATAATACTAACTCAACAATTCCATTATAATTGCGTGTTCGAACTAATGATAGTTTTTGTTCTTTTGGCAACTCTCCAAAAAGTTTAATACCTTTCCCCAAAAGTGTTGGAATAATGGAAATGTAATATCTGTCAATTAAATCTGCACGCATTATCTGTTGAACAAGATTAGCTCCACCGCAAATCCAAATATCTTTGCCATCTTGTTGCTTTAATTTTTCCAATAAATCTATAGGGTTTACATCTGTAAAAATAATTTGCTTGTTAGAATTACTCTTATTGTGTGTAATCACATAAGTAGTAAAATCGCTATATATCCATTTTGTCGGAGAAAGCTCTGTAACAATTTGATGATATGTGTTCCAGCCCATTAAAATTGTATCTATATTTTGGGTAAATTCAGAATAGGTATCTATATTTTCGTTATCATTACCTTGTCCCTTTAGTCATTCAACACCACCATTACTATCTGCAATATATCCGTCAAGACTCATTGCAATAAATAGAACAACTTTTCTCATTTTACCTTATGGTCCTTTCATTTCCGATTAATTAGAAGTAATAACCTTATTAGAATTATTTTTCGTCAAAAAGCGATAGAGCTTTTTGCTACATAAATGGATTATAAAAGCGGCCATGATTCAATTGCCAGAGCAAAATCACGATTAAAATAGACAAGACTGACAATCCCATCACCCAATAATCTTCTTTCTTAAATGATTGAGCTACATACCAGGTTCTTTTCTTCTTAGAACCAAAGCGACGTAGCTGCATGGCGGTACTGATGGTATCGATTCTCTCCAGACTAGAGAAAATAAGCGGCATAATGATGTTTAAAGTTCCTTTGATTCGCTGCGATAACTTAGCTTTCTTTGACAATTCGTTGCCTCGAGCTTGCTGAGCAGCAGAGATAGCCCAATATGAATTCTGAATGTCAGGAATATAACGTAAAGCCAGCGCCACTGCGTAAGAGATCTTGTAGCTAATGCCAATTTTATTCAAACTAGCGGCGAATTGACTCGGATTGGTCGTCAACAAGAATAATAAGACGATCGGAATTGAGCAGATATATTTTAGTAGCAAGTTGAATAAATAGAAGACTTCCTGGATCGTGAGAGTGAAGTAGCCAGCATGAATGATGATGCTACGTGAATGATATATTTCTTGACCATAAGTTGGTTGAAAAAGATAAACAAAGATCAAATTTAAAATCATGAAGGCAACAATAAATTTCACGATAAAGGAAATTTGTGACCATTTAATTTGTGCTTCTTTAAATAAGATGATCGAGAAAACACAAATTGCGAGTAAGAAGCGTGTATCATAAGTGATCATACAAGCCGCCGAGACCAGCAACATGAAGATTAGCTTAGTAGTCGCGTTTAGTTGATAGATAAAGCTGGTGCCGGGCTGGTAGCCTAGAATCTGGTTTTGATCATGCATTTTGACTGGTCCTTTCTGAATCGACATAAGCGCGGACAAAGTAATTAGGATCTCTTAAATTATATTTATGAGCCAAGTCATAGAGACTAGTTCGTTTAAGAGAAGCCTTTTTAATTAAACTTTTTTCGGTTAATAATCTAATCGGTTCGGTATCCGCAATTAGTTTACCATCGGCAAAAGCCAATGAGCGATTAGTGTATTCCATCATCAGGTACATGTCATGGGTAATGATCATGATCGTCTTGCCTTGTTCATTCAACTTCTTTAAAAAGCTCATGATCTCTGTATAGGTCTTCCAATCTTGACCAGCGGTTGGCTCATCTAGGATGATGACATCAGGCTCTAGAACCAAAATAGCGGCGATGGTCACACGCTTTTTTTGACCAAAACTCAAAGCAGAAATTGGCCAATGACGGTAAGGGTAAAGACCGCAGATTTTCAAAGTCTTAAAAACCTTATCCTTGATTTCATCTTTGCTGTAACCACGTAGGCATAAACCCAAAGCAACTTCATCAAAAATCATTTTTTGCGAGATCATCTGATTAGGATCCTGCATGACATAACCAATTTTTTCAGAAATTTGTTTAATAGAATATTGCGATAGGTCGTCGTCATCAAATAAGATTTTACCTTCATTAGGAATAAAGCCACAGATCAGGCGACAAAGCGTAGTTTTGCCTGCACCATTTTGTCCTACGATGGAAACGAAATCTCCCTTGTTGATGGTAGCTGTAACGTCGCGTAGTGGATTAACTTGTAAATGGTTATAGCGGTGTCCTACGCCTTTTAATTCGAGCAGGGGCTGTTTTTCTTCTTTTTTAGAAGTCAAAGAAGCATCATCTGCCCATTTTTGTAATTTTTGTCCAATTTTTTCGTCATCAGGTAGAGCTTTTATTGAGGTGAGATCAGGAATGGCATCCAAGTCAACGCCTGCTTTGGTTAAAGCAGTTAGATAAAGTGGACTTCTTACACCGATGTCTTCTAACTTGTTTTGATGAAGCAGGTCGTTAGGTGATTTATCGGCGATAATTTTGCCATCATTGACTAAAACGACGCGGTCGATCGGTCGGCTGAGCACTTCTTCTAAACGGTGTTCAATAATAATTACTGTGGCGTTTAATTCCTTTTGAATTTGATCGATTAACGCCATCGTTTTCATCTCTGAAGCGGGATCTAAGTTGGCTAAGAGCTCGTCAAATAGCATAATAGGTGATTCATCAATCAAGACGCCAGCAAGGGCCACGGTTTGTTTTTGTCCGCCAGACAGGCTTTGCGGTGCTTGCTTTAATAAATCGCTGATCTCTAGCTTGTCAGCCCAGCGGTGAACAGTTTGTCTAATCTTGTTTTGCGGACGACAATCATTTTCTAGTGCAAAGGCGATATCTTCACCGACAGTTAAACCAATGAATTGACTGTCAGTATCCTGCAAGATAGTCGATGTAGTAAATGAGAGGTCAAAGAGGTCGGTCTCCTTGATATTTTTGCCATTAATTAAGCATTCGCCTGTAATCGTTCCTGTATCAATATTAGGAATCAAGCCATTGATGCAGTGGCCAATAGTTGACTTGCCACTACCAGATGGTCCCGCAATCAATATTTTTTCACCGCGATTAATAGTTAAATTAATGTCTTGTAGCGTCGGGAATGCCTAGCTGTCATATTTAAATGAAAAGTTTTTAAAAGTAATAATAGGTTCAGTCATGCCTAAGTCTTTCTAATCTTCTTTACGTAAACTGCCTTTTTTAATTTTGGTACCTGCATAAGCTTTTAATAAAAGCGTACCAACTATCAAGATGGTGATACCATTTGAGAGGGTGGCACTGATTCCTTGAACAAATACCTTGTTAACAGGTTCGCTATAGATGATAATGTCTCCGATAGGGGCAACGATTATCCAGGCTATGATATTGGCAATAATTTGAGTGATATTAAATAGCAAAATTTGCTTAATACCGAAAATACCATTTTTCAAATCAAGCTTTTTGCAGGCAAGGCCAATAATCAAACCAAGTACACCAGTAGCCAAAACCCAACTCCACCAGGTTTGACCATACATAATAAAATCAGATAGGGTATGGCCGATGAAACCGACCGCAAAACCGACTTTAGCACCATAAATGGCTGCGAAAAGAGCTAGGAAAGGAAAGACTAGCTCGATGTTGGTATTAGGAATAGGAGTCGGAATTGAGGTGAAGCGCGCCAGAATAACGTAGATGGCAGAACCGATCCCTATAGCGACAACATTTTTAACAGATAAACCTTGTTTTTTCATAATTTTTCTCCGATTTGTGATAATAACACCGTATAATTGGAAAGCGGTTACCGTCAAGGGGATGTAGCAGAAAAGGGTGGATATGTTACAATTAAAATTATGATAATAGTGAAGTAGTAGTTAGAGGTAAAAATGAGACAAGATGAACTTAAAAAATTAGATAATGAAATTGGCCAATATGCGGCCGATCAGACCAAAATTATTTGGGTTGATGATCAAACCATGCAAATTGCGACAATGATGATTGATTCTTATGGCGATACCGTTTATGTATGGGTAAAGGAAGATGAAGATCATTGCCGCGTAAGTGATGGCGGTCGAATTTTGTTTAAACTTGATCCTAATCAAGAAGATATGGAATTATATGAGACTGCGGCAGATATTGCTCTTGGTTCAGGTTATCAGTTTGACGAAGACCACTGTGAAATTTATGTTGATGTTGACCGCAAGAATGTAGCTCAGGCAGCAATGAAGCTGGCACAATTGCAAGTTGCCATTTCATATTTAGGCTAAAAAATGCATCCCTTGATCTGTTTAATCAGGGATGCATTTTTTGATACAAACTTTTTCGGGCAACTTTAAACATTGCTAATCCTTCCTACATGAACATCTTCTGGTTTTTTACCGTTTAAATTAAAATCAGCGATGTCCTCGGCTAAGGCCATAATTGTTTCAACATCTGGAATACAGTCATCTACTCTAAACTCCATAATTATCACCTCTATCGTCATTGTAGATCGAATTTATCGAAAAGTTAATCTGATCATACTTTTTTCTTATTGTTATGCTGCATGAAAATAAAGAATGCAGAAATGATATTGATAATCACTGCCGGTAAGGCTAACACAGCGGTAAAACCATATAAGGCATTGCCGATTACGCCTAAGATCGGTCCTATTAATGAAATGCTTAAGTTGTGTGATTGAACGACGGCGATTGCATTAAGAATCACGCCAATCCAGGCAAAAAGATAGAAAAAGAAGGCAATTTTAGCTGTGAAATCTGCACCAAAGATTGCAAACCAGGAACAGATAAATAGACAACAGTTGATTAAATTGATTGCTCCGATCCATAGATCATATTTTGATTTTTTCATAATTATCCCCTCTAATAATTATTCTGCTTCTCGCAAAACGCGGTGGGCCAAATCATCATTAATAACCAAGTGGGTGATGATGCCGCTACGCAGAGCGCCTAATAGTGCTTTAGACTTAAAGCGATTATTAACAACGCAGAAGCGTGTAGGTGTTTGCATAATGTCATTCATTGATATACCACAGATGTGTTTTTCGAAATCAGTGAAAAATTCTCCGTTGATATTATAGGGACGTCCCATAATTAATCCGGCCACTTGTTCTTCTGGAATGTTCTTAAATAGTTGCGGACCGTAATTTTTATCTAAGAATGGATTAGCCTTGAATGAATCAAGAGTTCCTAGTCCGGTAAAAAGAAGGTCTAAGTTGTGATAACAATTTTCAACTATTTTAAAGTAGGGTTCTTTCTTTAAAGCTGGAATAATTTTAGGATTTAAGATGTAAAGTGGCGTAGGCAATCCTAAGCTTTTAGCGTGGAATTTTTCTGCAGCGTCTTGAACCAAAGGATTTTTGCGGCGATTTGCATTAATGGCGTGCCCTAGGAGCTGAATGAAGTAGAGCTTATTAAAGTTTTCTTCATTAAAGTTGTTAATTACACCGCGCATTGTACTGCCCCATGTGACTCCGGCGATATGGGTATTTTGCAAATAAGTTTGAATTTGCTTAGTAGCGAAGTTGACAACAGATTCATCGTCGTTAGCATCATTTTCAGAACTTTTGAGAATAAAAGCTTCTTTTAAGCCAAAGAGCTTTTGGAATTTTCGTTCTAAAACCTGATTGCGTTTAATTCCTTGAGTAATTTTGATTTTAACGATTCCGCGCATTTCTGCATCGTCTAACGCCTTAGTGATTAAATAGCGCGATAGGTTATATTTTTGTGATATTTCTGCGATATTTAACTTGCTGAGATAAAAGTCATGTGCAATGCTAGCAAGTTGTTCATCGGTTAATTGTGCCACTATAAACCGTCCTTTATTATATGATTCATATATTCATTATAGATTTAAAATAGTAAAATGGAACGCTTATTTTTTGAAAAATATAAAATGCTTTCCGTAAATATTACTGTGTTAAAATAGAAAAGCGTATTTTAATTAATTTTAAAAATGAGGGAAAGTAATTAATCTAATGAAGGAAAAGGAACGAGAATATCATTTGTCGCAAAAACATCACATGAAGATTCTATGGGAGGAATTTTTCAAGAGTGATAATAAGACGATGGCACAGGATGCTACTCTAGTAGAAAAGGCCTCAATTGTTGGCCGAGTAGGGATTATGCTGTTAAGTTGTGGGACAGGTGCCTGGCGTGTACGTGATTCGATGGACACGATTGCAAGAACTTTAGGAATTACCTGTTCGACGGATATTGGGTTGGTTTCAATCGAGTATACCTGTTTTGACGTAGATAATGAGTCATATTCACAGACGCTATCTTTGCCAGCGACTGATGTTAATATGACTAAATTGAATGAACTAGAAAAATTCGTTCGTCAGTTTGAAGCAGGTCATGGTAATTGGAATATTGGACAGATTCACAAGCGTTTGCGTGAGATTGAAAATCAAAAATCAGCATATTCTGCAGTAATTGCGGGTCTAAGTTCCGGTTTAGCTTGTGCAGGCTTTATCTTTTTACTAGGTGGCGGCTGGCCTGAAGTTATCTGTGCCTTCTTAGGTGCAGGGGCAGGAAATTATGTTCGAGCACTCATGGGCAAGCGGAAAATGACCCTTGTAGCTAAAATCGCGGTTGCTGTAGCAGTTGCTTGTGCAGTTTACTTCTTGACATTTCACATTGGCAAGATGATTTTCCATTTGGATTATCATCATGCTTACGGCTATATTGGTGCAATGCTGTTCGTGATTCCGGGATTTCCATTCATTACTTCAGGACTGGACATGTCTAAGCTAGATATGAGATCTGGGCTTGAGAGAATGACCTATGCGCTTTTGATCATTACGATTGCCACCATGTCAGGGTGGGCAGTGGCTACGATTTTGAATTTGCATCCGGGTTCCATGCTTAAGTTGAGCATTAATCCGGGGATGCTAACATTCTTGCGCTTAATTGCCAGCTTCTGCGGGGTATTTGGCTTCTCAATTATGTTTAATAGTCGTCCGAATATGGCCGCAACTGCCGCAATTATGGGTGCGATGGCTAATACTTTACGACTGAGTCTAGTTGATTACGCTCATATGGCACCGGCTTTAGCAGCCTTTATTGGAGCTCTTGTTTCCGGACTTTTGGCAAGTATTGTTAGACAAAAAGTTGGTTTCCCACGAATTGCGATTACTGTTCCTTCAATCGTAATTATGGTGCCAGGACTATATATGTACCGCGCAGTGTTCAACTTCGGTATTACTAACATTAACATCGGTGCTTACTGGATTACTGAAGCATTGATGATTGTCATTGCACTTCCTTTTGGGCTGCTTGCCGCACGTATCTTAACAGACAAGAAGTGGAGACATGCGGATTAATAAAGTTGAATAGCAAAAAAGAGTCAGATTTTTCTGGCTCTTTTAATTTGCTTTTGATAACCTTTTTGAGTTAAGGACTAATATAATGAACATGAGGTGATAATATGAAAATTGAAGTACCAACAATGAACGGTTACTTATTTGATCGTTATAGCAAATTCGCACCTGCAGATCAAAAAATTGAAGGTAAGCCTAGCCGCTCTTTTCCCATTTTTGTTTCTGACGTGCCTAAAGATGTAAAAAAACTTAGCAGTTTGTTTTTATGATTATGATTCAGTTCCAGTTTGTGGTTTTACTTGGATTCATTGGTTAGCTGCAAACTTGCCAGTCAAAGATATTTCCGCTGATATTAGTCAACATCATCAAAATATTGATTTTGTTCAAGGTTATAACAGCAATATTAGTAAGTTTTTGCCTTCAGGACCGGTATTGGGCTACACAGGTCCTATGCCACCAGATAAGACGCATAATTATTCATTAACAGTCTATGCCTTGGATGATGAATTGGAATTAAAAGATGTTATTATCTAAATGAATTTTTAGCCAAAGTGAAAGATCACATTATTGCTAAGACAACTATTGAAATTCCAAGTCGTGCTAAATAAAAATAAGACCCCTGATATTTCAGGAGTCTTATTTTATGCTTGTGTGTCGGGCATGACATTTCATCTAGTCTAGTGAAAGTCTAGACCACGGGTAGTTGTCGCCAAGTGTAGTGAACCACAAGCTGATAGCGGTGACGCTATGGGTGAAGGAAGTGGCTAGCGAGTTTTCCGAGCCTACGTACAGAAATCTGGTCAGGCCAAATGGTGGATAAGACTGCAAGACAAGTCGAAGTCCAAAAGACAACCGTAAAACCAAGACGGTAAACCAGGAGGCAGTGGAAAATAAGAGATGAATGTCTTACCCCGAGAGATCTCGTGGACAGGCAAGCCGAGCAAGCTTTAATAACAGCGATCGTAAGCCTGGTCAAAAAA